>JAFGGF010000386.1 GCA_016930735.1 Prolixibacteraceae bacterium | reverse complement strand
GAATACTGTAACTCTCACAGTTAACGATGGCTCCGGGAACTCAACTACCTGTGGAGCCACAATAACTATTGTGGATACTTTGCCGCCTGAATTTATACCGGTTTCTGATATTACCGTTGACGCCCCTCCCGGAAGCTGCGGAACGGAAATCAATTATCCCGAAATATCTGCATCGGATAATTGCCTTGCTGAAATATTCCTGATTGAAGGTAACGGAACAGGTGGAACATTCCCGGTTGGCATAACTAAAGAAATTTACATTGCAACCGATCCATCCGGGAATTCTGACACATTGTTATTCAATGTTACAGTTAATGCAGTAAATGCCAATCCAACTATTTTAGACATCCCCTATCAGCAGATAGATGAAGATTCTGAATTAACAATTGAATTATCAGGCATTTCAGATGGAGATGAATGTTATGAGCAGCAGCTTTCTGTTATTGCGTATACAAATAACATGACAGGCATTGCTGAATTAGCAGTTTCTTATAATAATGGCGATCCGGAAGGATTACTTTCAATAGAATTTATGCCTGACTGGAATGGCGAAAAAACAATTTATATTGATGTTGAAGACGAGGAAGGGGCAATTACTACAGTATCGTTTAAAGTTACAGTAATCCCGGTGAATGACCCGCCTGTTCTGGTCAATCCGATACCGGATTTTGAAGTTCACGCCGCTCATGTACTTCAGATACCTGTACCAAATCAATTGAATAATATTTTTAATGATCCTGACAAGGATATTCTGTCAATATCATCTGCTTTCAATGGAAATACAACTGCTCCTTCATATATTTATTTCAGGAATGACACCATTACTGTTTCTCCAATGATTGAGGACACAGGGCTGGTTGTAGTTGTTGTAACAGCAACTGATCCATCTGGTGCAACAGCAAGTGACACTTTTAATATTCTGGTAAAAGGGTATATAACAAATATTGAAAATCCAGATATGGATTTAAATGTGAAATTATACCCGAATCCGACGGATGGTATATTAAAGTTTGAAATTAATAATGCCAGAATCCTGATTGATCCGCAAATTGAAATTTATAATTCAGAAGGGAAGAAAGTATTTCAGACAAGGCTTGAAGGCTCCCTATTGGAAATAAACCTTCGAAACCAGGTTAGCGGGAATTACTTCCTTAAGTTTATTTCAGGCGAAAAAGAAATTATAAGGCAGTTTATTTTTAAAAAGGAGTAAAGATTTATTAAAAGAAAGATAATTAGCGGTTCTTTAATTCATTTCTGAATGAGGTACGCACACATCTGAATCCGATGTAAGATTTTGTACTATCCTGGTATTCAAAACTCCGGGTTGCATTCTGAATAAAATAGGGTATGTCTTTCCAGGATCCGCCACGAATAACTTTTCGTTTAAGTACAGGTGGATCATCAGGATTGGCATTATAACTGACATGGGGATTAAAATCGCTCATAATATCGTACGCTGCTTCGTAAAAAGCATCTGCAGTCCATTCAGCAACATTCCCTGCCATATCGTACAGTCCGTAGGCATTGGGGTCAAATGTGCCGGTCATCATAGTGGTAACATTTGTAGGGCTGTCGGCAACGTAATTTCCCCTTAAAGGTTTAAAATTTGCCACAAAACAACCTTGTTGGTTACGGGTATAATAACTACCCCATGGGTACAAAGTATTTTTAAAGCCCCCCCTTGCTGCATATTCCCATTCGGCTTCGGTAGGTAAGCGGAAATCGTGCGGTGGTGTTTCTTTTTGCCTGGTCCGGAAACCTGCAAATAAATTCGTCCTCCAGTTACAAAATGCTTCGGCTTGTTTCCATGAAATCCCAACAACCGGATATTCATCAAAACCAACATGCGAAAAATATCTTAAAGTTAAAGGCTCATTATAGGAATAGGTAAAATCCCTTACCCAAACTAGAGTATCGGGATAAACAGGAACATTTTCATGCATTAAAAAAGAACTACGGTTTTCAATGGCACCAACAATCCCGTTGATACCTTTTATCTCACCATCGTAACTGTTTGATTCAAAATTATATTTGCTTTGAGTTCGGGCAGCCTGTTTATAATCAATCCAGTAGTAATCGTAAATCAATTTACGTGTGTCAATTTCATTTCTGTAATTGAACCGTTCCTCTTCGGGTAAAAATAATTCTTCCAGTTCAACCTTATACTCAGGATCATCCCATTCTATCCTTTCTTCCCAGTTTAGGATTGATTCATCGAGTGGAACACCTCTCTCATCTTCCGAAATTAAAAAATCGGCATAAACATTTCCAAGCATCCTTCTGGCTATGGAATCCCTTACCCAGAATACGAATTGCCTGTATTCATTATTGGTAATTTCCGTATCATCCATCCAGAATGCTTCAACAGTGACTATTTTGGAGTTATTGCGTTCTCCTATCTCTTCACTGTCGTTTGGTCCCATCCTGAAAGTTCCCCTGGGGACATAAGCCATACCAAATGGTTCAGGTTCAAACCATTCGCCACGTTTATCCTGTTCTCCGGGCAAATATTTGACGTTGCTTTTCTGACAGGAAAAAAAAACAGTAAAAATGAATAATATGGCAAAAATCCGAAATCTCATTTATTATTAACCGGTAACAGAAAAACGGTTTTCAAAATTTAAAATTGTCTCTTTAATAAAAAGGCCTTATGAGGTACTACATAAGGCCTTGATTTTATCATCTCTGTATATTAATATTCCCACAAATCCTGTTCGAAATCGAAAATTTCATTTTCAATCCGTTGAGATTCAAACATGGCCTCCTTACCTGAAAGGTATTGTGAAATTGTACGGTTGTTATAAGTATTTGATTCCTGAGTGATATAACTGTTAAAATAACGTTTGATAAACAGGTCATCAAAGGTCATACGCTGAGCATCGTTATATGGATTATAAGTGTCGTTTGTAGATAAAAGATCCCTGACTTCGGGGTAATATACCCAGAACAACTGTGTCCACTCGATTTGCCCTCCTGCATTGTCACGTACAAATTCCCTGATGGGGCAAACACCTATGATCCGTACATCCAGCCTTGAGTTTTGTTTATCAAAATACCATTCTTCTTTTACCATTATCCTTTTTATTTCATTCACATTGTACTCTCCTGCCATTTGCACATCCTCCATTTCACCGGTATCGATATTCCTGCGTTGAACGGTTTGAGCAGATGCACCGAAACGCGACTTAACTTCGTTATATGTAATCGGCAATTTAAAATCATCGTCGTTGGTTGGGTCATAAGCGGTAATCTGGCCGTTTTCAATCCCCTGCATCAAAAGAGTTACAAAATTGATCCTCCCATCAATCGGAATTGTCGGATAATATAATGGTTGATTGATCTTTTCCCTGAGGTCAATAATACGCCAGATGTATTTAGACCAGAATACGTCTGATTCCCTCACCATCGGCAAGGCCATGGGTTTGCGCTGATATACGTCCTGCCTCTTGTAAGCACCGTTAATAAACTGTGCATTACCTTTTATCGAAGCCATGGTAAACAACATGGCAAAAACACTAAAAATTAATACTAACTTTTTCATCGTCTATTGTATTTTGAAGCTTATCGGATCGAGATCTCTTATTGAGTTATCATCACCTCTTGCTTTTATTTCATCAAATATTATATAGGTTCCTGAAATTAAATTCGGGAATTGTTCTCTCTGTTGTTGTGTAAACCTGTTGGAATTAGACATGAACGGATTTGTAAATCCCTGCCTGTTAACTGTTGACATTTTAAACTGAATAACAGTATATTTAAAATCAAAATCAAAATCTTCAAGCACGGCTATCATACCCTGTTCAACAGCAATCCTATCCCTTGAAATGGTACCACCGGATTCACCTGCTATTTTTGCCACCGGGTCAGGAACACTTTTAACCCTCCATTTGGTATCGCCCATAAACCGTTCTTCGCCTCCGACAGTTGCATACAACGATATTTTGGTTTTCTGTTGCCTTAGGTCCTCTTCCAACGGGCTGGCATAAAGTTGTCCATTCTCTTCAATGATTCTACCATTTGTCATTGCAACTCTGATATTTTCTTTGGGAACATTTCCTATACTAACAGTAATCGGATTCTTTATTCCCAAATAAAAAACATTCATTTTATCAGCAGCAACGGTATAGCTGGGCACCGTAACCTGGTATTCATGCTCAAACTCATAATTCTGGAAAATGCCCTCCGGAGTTTTGTATTTAATAACACCATTCCAGGAATAAGTTCCCGTAGTATTTGCAGGCACCCTGTAAATTCCCATACCATCCTCCATTTCCAGGACTCGCCCGTTAACAATAATTTCCGGGCTTTGAGTTGTATCTTCTGCTGCCAGGAATACACGTGCAACAAATTCATCGCCCTGCATCACAACTTTTGAATCGGCAATTACACGGGCATGAAGGCTGTTAAATTTAAACGAGCTTGCGTCAATCTGAGAATAAAGATAATTGATTACATGCGATTCTGCATTTGTTATATCTATTTGTATTTTCGAGAGCAATGTTAATACTGCTATTAAAGGTTTACTATCAAAATTTTGAACTTCCCATGACTTACGTTCTCCACCATCTCTGGTTTTTACAGGCGGATCGGATGTGTCAAGCTCTTGTAAAATTGTTTCACGCAGTTCAGTATCATCTTCATCGATAATACCCATTAAAAATTCTTTATGTTGAATAATTTTTTCTTTTAATTCTTCAGCCCTTTTTTTAGTGACCATCATTTCAGAAGGTGAATTAAGGTCATCATCTTTTTTTATCCGAATAGTGTCACCTGTCAGGTCATTTACAAAAGACGGGTCATCAGGGCGTAAACGAACTCCATCTTTAATTAATGTACCTCCGGAAAAATAAACCAGTTCTTCTTTCAGGTTCCATATCTGAGCAATCAGGCTGTCTGTTTTTGCTCTTACAATATCAGCTTTTGCTTTCCACTCACCAACCTTTTCTGCATTAAGCATGTATTGCTGTTCAAAGGCGTTATAAATCTGATTGTTTTTCATGTTCACCGTTTTTATGGTTTGGGTCAGGCTGGAATCAACCACCCTGAATGCCTCCAATACCTCGGCAGCCACATTTAACGCTAACATGGCCGTGAGGACGATGTACATCATGTTTATCATTTTTTGCCGCGGGGTTTCCGGGCAATTTTTAGCACCCATATCTGAACTTCTTAAGCGTTATTTTTTATAATTCATTGCACCCAACATCCCACCGTAAATAGAATTAAGTGCTTCCAGGTGTTTATTCAATTGTTCTGCGTTTTCCTTGTACTTTTTTAATTCTTCTACCGAAGAAGCCAGAACTTTATTCATTGCCTGAACATCGGCACTGAATTGTTGTGTTGCTTTAAACCGTCCTTCGGTATCTTTTAACTGTGATAAATAACTGCTGTTTAAAGCTTCAATATTTTTATTCAGTTGTTCCAGTTTTTCAGAATAATGTTTTGAATTTTGCCCTATGCTTTGCAAATCAGTCGTCAGCGATTTTGAAGCATTTACATAGGTATTTGCAAGCATTTCTCCCGACTGGGCTATTTTGTTACTGAATTCCTCACCTGATTTATTCAGTTTTGAAACAAAATTTACTCCTGAAGAAGACAATTGTTCTGCTGTTTTTGAATAGGTATTTACCAATCCTTCAACTGAGTTATTGATTGATTCGTTGGCCTGATTATTAATTTCAGCCAGTTTCCCCATTGAATCGGAAGCTGATCCGAGATTTTTAACATACAGGTCGGTAGCCAGGGTCGCAGTTGAAATATCGCTGATACCCCTTGCTGTATTGCTCAGGTCGTTTAATCCTTTGCTTACTTTATTTATTAATTCAGGAGTAATATCTGCCGAACCTAATAATTCATTCAGTTTATTTGGTTTATCGGATTCAAGCATATCAAAATCCAGTATTTCATAATCTTCCCTCAATTCAGGGTAAACCTTGCTCCAATCGGGTATTTCCAACGGTGGTTCAAATGCCGAAAGGAAAAAGATAAATGCTTCGGTTAATAAACCCACTGCCAGAATATAGCCGGAATAAGGGAGGTGTTCGAGTTTAAATAATGCTCCAATCATCACAATAGATGCACCCCATCCATACACGTAACCCATAAAGGTTTTCCAGCGTTTTGTTTTAATTATTTCTCCAAAATTCATCGTAAGAGATTTTAAGTAAAGCTAAAATTCATCACCAAATGATGACCTGACACAACGAAATCCGATATATGATTTTGTTGTATCCTGGTATTCAAAAGTCCGGGCTGAAGTTTCCAGGTAATAACCAATATCTTTCCATGAACCACCTCTGATAACTTTACGTTTCATAACAGGCGGATCGTCGGGAAGTGCGTTATATTCAAATGAAGGGTTCAGGTCGTTATAATATACATATCCTGATTCATCATATGCATCGTTAGTCCATTCAGCCACATTTCCAGCCATATCATACAGTCCAAAATCATTGGCACTGTAACTGCCTACTTTCATGGTTGCAATACCACCATCTTCAACATAGTTTCCTCTTAGTGGCTTAAAGTTTGCATAAAAAACTCCTTCATCGTCGCGGGTATAATAGTTTCCCCAGGGATACATTGAAAGAAGCCTGCCGCCTCTTGCAGCATATTCCCATTCTACTTCGGTGGGGAGCCTGTATTCCATCAACGATGGTTCCCCTCTTTCTTCAAGGTAATCGGTCTGGATTTTGGTCCTCCAGTTACAAAATGCTTTTGCCTGTTTCCATGTAATCCCTACGACAGGGTATTCGTCAAATCCCGGATGCCAGAAATAACGTGTAGCCCAGGGCTCATTATAGGAATATGTAAAATCCCTTATCCAAACGAGTGTATCAGGATATACATTCACACGGTCGTTAAAAATGAATGATGACCTGTTCTGGATTTGCTGAGTTTCACCGTTCAAATCCTTAACAGATCCATCGTATTGTTGATTTTCAAAATTATAGGAATTACTCCTTCGTGCTGCCTGTTGATAATCAATCCACCAGTAATCATAAAACAATTTTCTTGAATCGATTTCCCTTTTGTTGAAAAAACGTTCATTTTCAGGAATAAAGAGGTCTTCCATTGCCATAAGATACTCCGGGTCGTCCCATTGAATTCTTTCATCCCAGTTGATGAGAGGTGGATCTATCGGATTACCGTCCCTGTCTTCAGTTATCAGAAATTCAGGGAATTGTTCGCCAAGTAATTCTCTTGCGATCCGGTCTCTGGTCCAGTTGACAAATTGCCTGTACTCATTATTTGTTATTTCCGTATCGTCCATCCAGAAGGCATCAACAGAGAAAGTCCTTGACGGAGTGCCTAACATGGCAGGGTCTTCATCGTTTGGCCCGATATTTACACTGCCTCTCCGGATGTTTACCATGCCATAAGGTGAAGGTTCTGTCCATCGTCCTCTGTTTTGAACACCAACAAGTTCCCCGTTCCCTGAATTACTACAATCAGTAAAAACGAAGGCACTGATAAGTGCTAATCCAATCAAAAGATATTTTTTCATAACTATGAATTAATTGGCTATATTTTTATAAAAATCTTATACTCTTATATTTTCGCGTCCTGTTTTTTTCCAGTTCAAATGAATAACTAACAAAAATCTCGTGTGATCCGTAACCGTATCGTCCCATCGCTGATGTTGTAACATCGAATGAATAACCGAACACCAGCCCGTTGAACAATTCTGCCCCCAATAAAAGGGAAATGGCATCCTGGTAACGATAATTCAATCCTCCCCAAAATCGTTCATTATAAACTACATTAGCATTCAGATCAACCTGCCAGCTTGCCAAATCGCTTTTAAACAAACAAAATGACCGCAACTCAAATAACGGATCGGGCAGTTTTATATTGTACCCGCCCATTAAATAATAATGCCTTGTAAGATAGGTACTTGCTTCTCCATCAAACAAAATGGAAGCCTGGTTTACATGAGTCACCGAAGCTCCTGCATAATAATTGTTTGCCTTTAAATACAATCCCAATCCTATATCAAATGCCATCTGGCTTACTTCCTGCTGCGGAATCCCCGGATCGGAGCTGGGCGATGTATATACACCTTCATATTCCGGCACATACCATTCGCCGTTTATACTCTTATTATAAACTCCACCCGATATTCCTATTCCCAGGGTACCAACATTTAAGGTGCTTTTATAAGCATAAATGATGTTCACCCAGGTGTTTTTCTCAAATCCCAATTCATCACTTATAATATTCAAGCCGATGCCACCGGGATGACCAAAAGCATCAATTGCTCCCTCAGCACTAAAAACCAGGGTCTTTGGAGCACCATCTCCAAAACCAGACCATTGGTACCGGTTCAGAATTATCCCGCTGATGGCATTATCGCTTCCTGCAAAACCCGGATTTACTCCCAACTTATAAAAGGCATTGTTTGTAAACTGCGGATCCTGCTGCCCAACAACTGCTAAATTAAATATAAATATAAAAAATAAAAAAGATTTAAACTTTTTCATACCTACCATGCTGAGATAAAATCCGCCTTTGTCATTACCCGATAAAGAAATAAAAAAAAGCGGTTCCAAACAAACTGTAATTACTCTGATATGCAAAGAACGTTAGCAAAATCCTATTATTTTGACATCCGGTCAATTTTTCGTACAAATGTAAGCCATTTCTCTGGAATTTCTTTTTTAGCAGCCAATTTATAATCCGATTCCTTACATGCTACATAAACCCTGTTTTTACCGATCCCTTCAATTTGCATCCACCACCTGTTTGACGAATTATGCCTGAAAAATACCAGAGGTGTATTTAATTCTTCAATCTCTACGTTATATTCAGTGAATTCTGAATTTCCCAGTTCCGGTCTGATTGGTTCCCTTAAGCCGAATCCTTCGAGAAAATACCATATAATATGAGCTGCCAATTTTGAGGTCTGGTCTTTGTTATCATTTTTCGGGTTAACTTCAAAAATGCCAAAAACACTTAATTCAGGGCTTAATCCGGCATACCTTGAAATCTGGCATGCCTCTTCACTGTAAATACCGTTTGGCGAACCATTGTAAAATCCCGGTGCATCCTGTAGCCTGACCGAACTGATATCAAAACTTAAAAAATGGCTGTCGCGCAAAATGGGTTCCACCTGTTCAATTTCTTCTCTCAGATTACCCAGGCGTAACGAATAAAACAGATTCTGTTTTACCATTTCCTGAACTTTTACAGGCACAAAATACGATTGGTACCCAATAAAATTTATTTGAAATAATTCAGGTGAATCCTTCAGAATCCGTGAAATATAATTTGAAGAATCATATGTTTCCCTTCCGACCTTTAAATCAATTTTCGGGTCAACCGTAGTCATCTGAAAGTACTTATTGAATTTAAATGCTTTTGAAACACCAAATCCTATATCCTGCCCCCCCCCAAGAATAATGGTTGTAACTTTTTTATTCGCCAAAAAATCAACAATATCTCTTATAGCAAAATAAAGGTCGTTTTTACCGGCACCATTTTTAACATTGCCTAAATCGATGATTTTTAGTTTTGAACTAATGCCTGTAAGTTGATACAGATAACCTCGTATTTTATCAGGAGCTGTTTTGGTTCCTTTATTAGGCGAATTTGTTTCATCGGGGACACCCATAATAGCTACCTGAAACTGATCTATGTTTTCTGTAGTTACCGATGATGTATTTTTTTCAATCAAAAAACCCAGCGAATTTTTATCTTTCAGGTAATTCCCATCCTGAATCCGGTCAAAATTTACTGGCCTAAAATAGTATCGGATATCCATTCATTCAATTTTACCATAAAAATATGGTCAAATATTAAATAAATAGCCTTTGTCAGCCTGAAGTTGTTAATAAATGGTTGTTGAAAAAACAGAGTTTTTCAATTAGAGGATTAAAAACATCAATAAATTTTCAAATTCCGGATTATATTACTTTTTACCTGCCTTTTTCGCTTTAGGAGTTTTTTCAATTATTCCCATACAATCAGCCAAGTTGAGTTTTTCCGGTTCAACACTTTTTGGAATTTTATAATTTTTCTTTTTATATGAAATATATGGCCCCCATCTGCCTTGCAATACTTTTAAATCAGGATCTTCGTCAAATTCCTTTAAAACTGATCTCTCATCTTTTTCCCTTTTTAATTTAATAAGCTCTTCGGCTCTTTCAAGTGTTACTGAAAAAGGGTCATCGTCTTTTGTTAACGAAACAAATTTATTATTGTGCCTGATATAAGGGCCAAACCTACCGATCCCGACATTCACTTTTTTGCCTTCAAATTCACCCAGTTCACGTGGCATCCTGAATAGTTCAAGGGCTTCTTCAAGTGATATGGTTTCCAATGACTGCCCCGGGCGTAAACTGGCAAACCGAGGTTTTTCATCGCTGTCATTAAGTGCTTCTCCAATTTGGGCAATGGGCCCAAACCTGCCTATTTTTACAGAAACCTGATTCCTGGACGCGGGATCAATACCCAAAACCCGTTCTCCTTTTGAACGTTCCGATTTTTCAAGTGCAGTTTCAATTCTTTCGTGGAAAGGATTGTAAAATCCTTCAATCATTTTATTCCAAACCTGTTTCCCGACTGCAATATCGTCAAATTCCTTTTCAACTTTAGCGGTAAAGTTATAATCCATTATCAATTCAAAATTTTTAATAAGGAAATCGTTTACCACAGTCCCTATATCAGTTGGGAACATTTTGCTTTTTTCAGCGCCGGTTATTTCGTTTAAAGTCTTTTCCTTAATCGCCCCATCCTTGAGGTACAAAGCTGAATATTTCCTGTTAGTACCCTGCTTGTCTTCCTTAACAACATATCCTCTGTTTTGAATAGTCGTAATTGTTGGGGCATAAGTAGAAGGCCTGCCTATTCCAAGTTCTTCGAGTTTTTTTACCAGCGATGCTTCTGTATAGCGGGGTGGTTTCTGGCTAAATTTTTCGGTGGCAGAAATTTCATTAGCTCTTAACTGGTCTCCTGATTTAAGCGGAGGAAGAAGTTCCTGCCCGTTTCCGTTTCCGTTCCCGTTTTCTTCATCAGTACCCTCCATATAAACTTTTAAGAAACCGTCAAAGACCAGGACTTCCCCTGAAGCAACAAATTTTTCAGGCGATGTTGAAATATCAACAGTAATGGTTGTACGCTCCAGGACTGCATCCTGCATCTGTGAGGCAATAGTCCTTTTCCAGATCAGGTCGTACAATCTTTTTTCCTGGGCACTTCCATTAATCGTTTCTTGTTCAATATATGTAGGCCTGATAGCTTCATGAGCTTCCTGTGCCCCTTTCGATTTAGTTGTATGTTTTCTGATCTTTACATATTTTTCTCCAAGCAGATCAGTTATTTTCTTTTTAGCTGAATTTAGCGCCAGATTGGATAAGTTTACTGAATCGGTACGCATATAGGTAATTTTCCCCGATTCATAAAGCCGTTGAGCAACCGACATGGTTTGAGAAACCGAAAATCCCAGCTTACGGCTTGCTTCCTGTTGCAAAGTTGAAGTTGTAAAGGGCTGTGCCGGTGACCTTTTCCCCGGCTTTTTAACAACATCAGAAACCTGGAATTCAGCATTTTTACATTTTTCAAGAAATGCCAAAGCTTCATTTTTTGTATCAAAACGTTTTGACAGTTCTGCTTTTACCTCCGAAACTTTCCCATCGGTACCTGTTGCAAGGAAAATTGCATTTACCCTGAATGAAGAAACCGATTTAAAATCTCTTATTTCCCTTTCACGTTCTACTATTAACCTTACTGCAACCGATTGAACTCTCCCCGCAGAAAGGGCAGGTTTTACTTTTTTCCATAAAACCGGGCTGACTTCAAAACCTACAATCCTGTCAAGTACACGCCTGGCTTGTTGTGCATTTACCAGGTTTGTATCAAGGTTTCTGGGATTTTGTATGGCTCCGACTATTGCATCTTTTGTAATTTCATGAAATACAATTCTTTTTGTTCTTTTAGGGTCAAGTTTTAAAACTTCCTGAAGATGCCATGCTATTGCTTCCCCTTCGCGGTCCTCATCCGATGCCAACCAGACAGTTTTTGCTTCAGACGCAAGTTTTTTAAGTTCTGTAACAATTTTCTTCTTGTCGGGAGAAATAACATATTTGGGTTTAAAGCTGTTTTTTATATCAATGCCAAAATCTTTTTTCTCCAAATCTCTTATATGCCCCATGCTTGACTTAACCAGGAAATCTTTCCCAAGGAATTTTTCAATGGTTTTTGCCTTTGCAGGAGACTCAACTATAACCAGATTTTCTTGCATAATTCAAATTTCTGTTATCAAAAATTCTGCAAAATAAATGAAATGAAACCCTAAGTTCAAAATTTCAACCCAATATTTTTCATTTTTCTATTTGATTGAATATGATGTTTTTGCTTCAGAATGCAATATTTTAGTCTACTGTAGGTTATTAAACACAGCAGGTTACAAAGGATATTGATTATATTTGCTGATAGTTTTTTAAACTCTTTTTTTATGACTGAAAAGAAAGAATCATTCAAAAAGTATATTATCCGGTTCTGGATCATTTTTTCCGTTTTATTATTCTTTGTTTTTATACTCTTTTTTTCAATAGCCAAAGGATGGATGGGTTTTATGCCAACCTTTGAAGAACTAGAAAATCCGGAAAGTTTACTGGCATCGGAAATTTATTCTGCCGATAATAAAATTATAGGTAATTACCATCTCGAAAACCGTACACAGGTAAGCTATGATGAATTGCCGCAGCACCTGGTTGATGCATTGGTCGCTACCGAAGATGTAAGATTTTATAAACATTCAGGAATCGATTTACGTGGTGTTGCACGTATGGTTAAAGGAATAATAACCGGCAATACAAATCTTGGGGGAGGAAGTACAATCTCCCAACAACTTGCTAAAATGCTGTTTCCCAGAGAGGAGAATCAAAATAAAATTCAATTTGCCATAAGAAAATTGAAAGAATGGGTTATTGCAGTCAAACTTGAAAGAAGTTATACAAAAGAAGAGATTCTTGTAATGTACCTGAATAAATATGATTACCTGAATAATGCGGTTGGGATCAGATCGGCATCAAATGTATATTTTAATACCGAACCGGGTTCACTGAATATTGAACAGGCAGCCATGCTGGTTGGAATGGCAAAAAACTCTTCGCTTTATAATCCGTTGCGCAGGGAAGAACTTGTTCTGAAACGCAGGAACGTAGTATTTTCGCAAATGGAAAAGTACCATCTTTTAAACCGTGAAATGGTTGATTCACTAAAAAACCTTCCTCTTGAACTTGATTACCAAAAAGTAGATTTTAAAGCAGGCCTGGCTCCTTATTTCCGCGAAATGCTACGGATGATGTTACGTGCCAATAAACCCGATAAGGAAAATTATTACAGTTGGCAGACACAAAAATATATCGAAGACTCAACTGCGTGGGAAAACGATCCGTTATATGGCTGGTGCAACAAAAACCTTAAACCTGATGGAACCCCATACAATATATACAAAGACGGGCTGAAAATTTATACCACTCTTGATTCCCGGATGCAAAAGTATGCCGAGGAATCAGTTGTCTGGAATCTGAAGGATAACCTTCAGCCAATTTTTGACAGTGGATTGGGAAATCTGAAAAATCCTCCGTTTTCGGATGATATGAGTAAGACAGAAGTTAATGAACTGCTTTACCTGAAAGTACGTCAAACCAGCAGGTACCAGGCACTCAGACGAATGGGCCTTGATTCACTTCAGATTATGAGTGAATTTAAAAAGCCTGTAGATATGACCATATTCTCATGGAAAGGAGAAATAGATACAACTATGTCGCCGCTTGATTCAATTAAATGGGATCTTCGTTTATTCCGTTCTTCATTTATGGCAATGGAACCTCATTCAGGGAAAATAAAAGCCTGGGTTGGAGGCCCCGATTTTAATTTCATTATGTACGACATGGTTAAAGGGGAAAAACGACAGGTTGGCTCAACGGTAAAACCATTTTTATATACACTGGCAATGCAAAACGGGCTTACTCCCTGCACCAAAGTACCTTATGTGCCTCAACAGATTACGCTTCCCAACGGCGAACCATACGAGCCTGAAGATTCGGATGTTGATGAGGAAATGGATGGTAAAATGGTAACTCTTAAATGGGGGCTGGCCAATTCCAAAAACAGGATTTCTGCCTGGGTAATGAAACAGTATAATCCTCAGGCAATGGCAGATGTTATGAGGAAAATGGGAATTTACAGTCCGATCGATGCTGTTCCTTCCATGTTCCTTGGCACCTCCGACATTACTGTTTATGAAATAGTCGGAGCATTTAACACTTTTTCAAACAAAGGTGTTTTTGTCCGTCCTTATTTTGTCTCCCGCATCGAAGACAAGTATGGAAATGTCCTGGCAACTTTTCAACCTGACAAACATGAAGCCATAAATGAACAAACTGCTTACCTGATGTTAAACCTGTTGCAGGGCGTTATTAATGAAGGTACAGGTATCAGGTTAAGAAACCGGGAAGTTTACGGCCAGTTTACCATGCCAATTGCCGGCAAAACAGGAACCACACAAAACCACTCCGACGGCTGGTTTGTTGGAAGCACACCGTTTTTAACCGGCGGCGTTTGGACAGGTGCCGACTTACGAAGTATCCACTTTAAAAATTTAACATACGGACAGGGAGCTAACATGGCTTTACCGGTTTGGGGCTATTTTATGAAAAAAGTACTTGCCGATAAATCACTTGGTTATACTGAAAATGTGGATTTTGAAAAACCGCTGAATTTTAACATTAACCTCGATTGCGGAGAGGAAGGAACTGAACGGGATGACGTTGACATCGACGATTTTTTCTGATCAGAAACGGTTGAGCCTGATTTTCCTCTGTTGAAGTTCTTCATATCTTTTACCCTCCAAATTCCGTTCAGGGTAACCAATCGTGATTATGCTTAAAACTTTAAATTTATCAGGAATCTGTAAAATATTCTTTATAAAAGCTTCTGATGTAATATTCTCTGAATGAAACCTTTCCCTTACCTGAATCCAGCAACTACCCAATCCCAATGATTGTGCAGTGATCTGAAGCAGGACCGATGCAATGGAACAATCTTCAATCCACACGTCATTTAATGTTTCATCGGCACAAACCACAACAGCCAACGGAGCTGTTTCCAGAGCACTGATTCCATGTGGTTTACACTTTTTAATTTCCTTAATAATTGCCGGTTCATCAATAAAAATAAACTCCCATGGATTCATGTTTTTGGAAGAAGGAGACCTTAATAAAGCTTCTTTCAGAATTTCAATTTTCTCCGGTTCTATTTTGATATTTTTATAAATTCTGATGGTTCTTCGTTGCCTTAATAATTCTATCATAACCGTTTATTAAAAATATTTTCAAAGATATTAGTGAAATGAGTTTTTTAACATATAAAAAAAGGAAAATTATCATTGGCTTGTTCAAAAGGTTTTTTGTATTTTGAAGATTAATTTCTTTAATAAAAATGAAACTATTACTGATAAGCAATTCAACCATGCCGGGAGAACCATACCTGGATTATCCAAAATATGAAATTCAGAAATTTTTAGGTAACAAACCGGTAACAGCACTCTTTATTCCTTATGCTGCCGTGACATTTTCATATGACATTTATGTTGATAAAGTAAACGAGCGATTTGCTGAAATCGGACATAAGGTTGTTGGTATCCATACTTTTGACAATCCGGCAAAAGCTATCAGAAAGGCTGATGTAATAATTGTTGGAGGCGGGAATACCTGGCAACTTGTCCGTAAAATGAATGATTTTAATCTGATGCCTGCAATCCGCGACAAGGTACTTTCAGGAACTCCTTACATAGGGTGGAGTGCGGGATCAAATGTAGCCTGCCCTTCTTTAAGGACAACCAACGATATGCCAATTATCGATCCGAAAGGATTTAATTGTACAAATCTGATCCCATTCCAGATCAATCCGCATTACCTCGATGCAAATCCTGAAGGGCATGGCGGTGAAACCAGGGAACAGCGGATTGAAGAATTCCTCGAAATCAATCCCGGTATTTACGTTGCCGGGCTTAGGGAAGGAACTATGTTCAAACTGGAAAACAATAAACTTGAATTAATCGGGAAAAGAAACTGCCGTATCTTTAAAAAAGGCTGTGAGCCGATGGAACTTTCTGAAAAAGATGATTTTAACTTCTTGTTACGTTACGGTACCTGTTAGTTTATTAATTCGGGCAACAACCCTGTCGAATACATATTTTTAACTGTATTTTAAAGCCGTTGTGCGATTTAAATCATAAAGAATTAATAATAAATCATTTATATTCGATCCCCATCTCGGTCTTCCCCCAATTGGGGGAACCTGCCAGACAGTCAGGCTGGGATGTCCAACGGACAGAAGGAGGTCTGCTATTGAAGATCAGTTAAATAGAAAAAATCATTTTATCTTTAAGATCAAACCGCACAATCCGTGTATTTTAAATTTATCTGTATTAATTTTTTCCGGTTCGATATTGCTCAGGCTACCAATTTAAATCGTTACATTTGCTGCAAAATTGAATCGAATGAGTTTATTATCAAACACATACTTTGCCTTATTCCTGATTATTGCCATCGGATTTATAATAGGGCGAATTAAAATCAGGGGACTCTCGCTCGATTCATCTGCAATCATTTTTGTGGCATTGGTATTTGGCCATTACGGAATAACCATCCCTGCCGATTTTCAATACCTTGGATTGGTGCTTTTTATATTCACAATTGGAATTCAGGCCGGCCCCGGTTTTTTTGATTCTTTTAAAACCGAAGGGCGGATCCTTTCCACTCTTGCTACAGTTCTGGTAATTTCTGCAGCTTTTATTGCATTGTTGTCAATTTATATTTTTCATATCGATAAAAACATAGCAATCGGCCTGCTAACCGGGTCGCTTACCAGTACCCCAGGCCTTGCAGCAGCTATCGATTACACAGGTTCACCCCTGGCATCAATCGGTTACGGTGTTGCATATCCAATGGGTGTTGTGGGTGTTATTCTTTTTATCAGGTTTATACCTTTTATTTTGAACAAACCAATAAAATCGGCTGAAGAAGAACTCGAATCCAAAACAAAAGAGGCATTCCCTGAAATCTTAAAAAAGAATTTTGTTGTTGAAAATGAAAATATTAATGGCAAATCAATCGGAGAATTACGTATCCGTTATATTACAAATGCTGTAATTTCGCGTATTGTCAAAGATGGGCATGCTTTAACTCCCACTCCGCAAACCATTTTAAATCACGGCGACCTTATTAAAGCAGTGGGAACTGCTGAAGCTCTTGAAAGTATTAAACTTTTAATCGGAAATGAAACAGAGGAGGAAATTGGCCTGGATCCGGAATACGATGTCAATACTGTTCTGGTTACCAATAAGGAAGTTGTAAACATGACTATTGCCCAGATCAACCTGCTTAATACATATAATGCTACAATTACCCGGATCAGAAGGTCAGGTATTGACATTTCGCCTACTCCTGACCTAAAGCTGCGATTTGGCGACAAACTGGTTATTGCCTGCAGTAAAGCTCATATGTTAATGGTGTCGCGGATCTTCGGGAATGATGATAAAAAACTCTCCGATACAGACATCCTTCCGATTGCCACCGGAATTATTTTAGGGATTCTGATTGGCAGGGTCAGCATTAATTTCGGGTCATTTACATTCAGCCTTGGTTTAACCGGAGGCATCCTCTTATTTGCACTTATAATAAGCCGGATTGGGAAAACCGGTCCTGTAATCTGGACCATGTCGGGAGCGGCCAACCAGCTACTGCGGCAACTGGGGCTGATTTTATTCCTTGCTGCGGTTGGAACCAGTGCGGGTGAACACATTGCCGAAACCTTTCACAATTACGGAATCAGCCTGTTCCTGATTGGTACTGTAATCACTATTTTACCAATGATTATTACTGCTTTTATTGGCAAATGGATCTATAAAATGAATATCCTTCGGCTTATGGGTGCAATTACAGGAAGTATGACCAGCACCCCAGGGCTGGCTGCTGCTGACTCAATGACCCGCTCCAATGCGCCGGCAATTGCCTATGCAACAGTTTATCCGGTTGCTATGGTTTTACTTATTATTGTGGTCCAGGTTTTGGCAATTTTAATATAACAGACTATTTATAACTCGCCGCATCCACTGCTGCCGGCGACCAATGTTTGTAAAACTGCAATACCTTATCCCTGTTGTATGATTTGTCCTGTTCAAGGTAGGCAGAGTTCTGGGTATGAATCCGGTTGCCTTTTCCATCTAGAATCACGAATACAGGAAAGCCAAACCTTTGGGGATAGCCCAAATCTGCCAGCACAT
Organism: Prolixibacteraceae bacterium; assembly: GCA_016930735.1. Taxonomy (GTDB): domain Bacteria; phylum Bacteroidota; class Bacteroidia; order Bacteroidales; family Prolixibacteraceae; genus JABMQB01. Next base: position 169 of record JAFGGF010000386.1, on the reverse strand, counting down.
CCAGGTTTTTGTTTTCAGGACTGTAATTAACTTTTACAATTTCGAAGTTTTCTTCTACATAATTTTTAATTTCCGCATCTGCATCCACAAAATTATGGAACTTAATACACCAGGGGCACCAGTTCCCGCCAATCTGAAGAAAAACATGTTTCCCTTCCTTATTTGCTTT
>JAFGGF010000385.1 GCA_016930735.1 Prolixibacteraceae bacterium | reverse complement strand
TTGACTAGATCATCTGGAATTTTATATCAGAAGTTAAATCTGAACATTTTAGTAAATTTGCCAAAAACTGTGTTATGAAATTAAAAAGCAGGAGGTTATTTTTGAGAGTTATCATTGTTGCAATTGCTTCCTTTTTTATTTTCATATGGAACAGGTTAACCCTTGAACTTCTGAAAAAAGATAAACTTAAAACAATAAGTTTCCCCTTTGTTAAAAATAAAACAATTTCTTTTGAAGATGATTTTATTATCGTTAACCAGGATGAAACTACCATTGTATTTTCAGCACATTGTACACATTTAGGATGTAAAATTGATAAAACAAAAGATGGAAAACTTGTTTGCCCCTGCCACGGATCTGAATACGATTTATACGGTAAGATTTTAAAAGGCCCTGCTTATAAGAACCTTAAATCAGTAGATTTCAGGATTTCCCATGATGGGAAAAATATTATTATTGAGGGCTGATATGAAAAAAGGAAAAAATAGAACTACGTTCGGAACTTTTGCACTGGCAATGTTCTGGCTTGTTATTGTTTCCGGTATTTTCCTTGCCATCCCATTTGATGTGAAATCGCCCTATTTAAACATCAGCAATATAATGGTCAGCAATCCCTGGGCTTCTTTGATCCGCAACTACCATTACTGGAGTTCCCAGTTTTTTCTGATTTTAAGCCTGATCCATTTATACGACCATTTTCATTATAAGGCAAAGATTGGTTTAAAAAAAGGTATCTCTTTCAGGTTAAGTTTTGCAGTGCTGATCATTTTTATGGCAATGATCAGCGGATTCCTTTTAAAGGGAGATTCCGACAGTCAGCAGGCAAGGCAAATTTTACAGGCATTGGCTGAAAGGATTCCTTTGATCGGAAAATCTCTTGCCTTTTCAATATTGGGAGAACCTGAGAGTTATCAGTTGATTTATGTCCACCATATTGCTTCTTTTACTGTGTTCATCGCAATTGTTATGGTTGAACACAGCCGGAAATACTGGCCTCAGACCTCAGATTTCATTTTGTCATTTATATCCACTCTGGTTTTAAGCTATTTTTTTAGTGCCCCGCTTCACGACAACCTGAATCCGGCTGTAAAGGGCCCCTGGTATTTTGTGGGCTTTCAGGAAATCCTTCATTGGCTCAAACATCCGGAATGGTCGTTATTATTCTTTCTGCTAATTTTAATTCTCATTTATTTTGTTAATTCAGGCAAAAAGAAAATTTCATTTTTTAGCAAAAGGACCTTGCTTGTTTTTGCAGGATTTTATTTTATACTGACCCTGATCGGATTATTTTTCAGGGGGGAACGCTGGAAATGGACAAATCCCTGGAACGAAGATTACACCTATTCGGTATTACATAATTTTAAAACTTCAAAAATAAACCTGATGCCTGATTTTGAATTGACACAGGCAGCAGGTTCACCGGTTATTCAGGGAAGAAAAGAAAGCTGCCTGGTTTGCCATAACGATATTCATGGATTTACCGATTCACATGCCCCTGAAACCATCGGATGTTTTTCCTGCCATGGAGGAAATCCATTTGCCACATGCAAAAAACAATCACACCGGAAGATGATCCTTATTCCGGGGAATCTGGAAACAGCACCTCAGACATGCGGAACCATACAGTGCCATCCTGATATTACTGAAAGAGTTCCAACCGGATTGATGGCGACACTCAGCGGAATGATCAGCGTTGACCGTTTTGTTTTCAATGAACAGGATAATCCCGATATTCTTACCAATGTCCACAAATTGGCAAACACTCCGGCTGATGAACATCTAAGGAATTTATGTGTACGTTGCCACCTTGGAAATCCGAAAACAGAATATGGCCCGGTAAACGAAGAAAGCCGTGGAGGAGGATGCCTGGCATGCCACCTGAATTACAGCCCGGAAGCTGAAAAAGCACTTACTGAAAATACCTGGGACATAATAAAAATACATCCCGAAATCAGCTTACAAATCGGCAACAATCATTGTTTTGGATGCCACAGCCGGTCGGGCCGTATTTCAACCAGCTACGAAGGCTGGCATGAAACAACTTTGGAAGCTGGCCAGATGCCAGACAGCAGTAATTACAGGTTGGTGGAAGGAACGCGTGTATTTATAAAAAAGCAGGCCGATGCTCATCATGAACTCGGATTGGAATGTATTGATTGCCACCATTCATATGAAGCAATGGGCAACAGAACCCATTATGCCCACGAAGAAGAACAGCAAGATGTGCAGTGCTCTGATTGCCATTTTGAAGGAAAGCCAACAACTATTAATGCAGGCAATCTGGACAATGAATCGGCACTTATTGCTTCCCTTCGTTTCGGAAATATTTCTGAAAAGAAATTTCTGGTCACCAAAAAATACAACCACGTTTTAATTAATACATATTTAGAAAACGATTCTGTTTTTCTCGTGACAAAAAACACCGGCAAAAAAATGACTATGAAACCGCCCGCCACTGTTTGTGCCAGGGATAAAGCCCATTCCGGCCTTTCGTGTTCAAGTTGCCATACTTCATGGGCTCCAACCTGTATTGGCTGCCATAATACCTATGATAAAAAAGAACCTGGTTATAATATGATCAAAAACCGGGAACAAAAAGGGAGCTGGGTTGAATATATAGGTGAATACGAAGCCAAACTTCCTGCGCTTGGAGTCAGAAAAGAAAAAGATAAAACTGAAATTATTCCTGTTATTCCGGGCATGATCCTGTCAATCGATAAAAATTCATTTACAAATAATAAAAGCGATGCAGAAATTTTTCACCGTTTTTATGCTCCTGCTGCTCCTCATACAACATCGGCAAAAGGGAGGAGTTGTAAAAGCTGCCATAACGATCCGGTAGCTTTGGGATACGGAGAAGGGAAACTTAGTTATGAAATAAAAAGTGGCAAAGGAGAATGGAAATTTATTCCATTATTTGAAAGAGATAAACATGATGGACTTCCGGCTGACGCATGGATTGATTTCCTTGAAACCAGGGAAGGAAAAGTTTCAACAAGAACCAATGTTTTCCCTTTCAGTTCTGATCAGCAAAAAAGAATACTGAATGCAGGAGCTTGCCTGACCTGCCATGAGGAGAATTCAAAAATTATGATTGAAAGTTTAAATAATTTTGAAAACCTTCTGAAAAAAAGAAGTCAGCAATGTGTTCTTCCGGACTGGAATTAATCAAAAATTCTTTTTTTATCAGCGGAAGGTAATTCCATAGGTTCATAAGCCTGATTCCGGTATTGCGGTATAAATCCTGCATCAATGATTGCTTTCTGAATTCCTGCTGCATCACTCTTATATGAAGCTCCGGCGGCAGAAACCACATTTTCTTCGATCATGATTGACCCAAAATCATTTGCCCCGCCAAAAAGGCATAATTGCGCTGTCGGGAAACCAACCGTCAGCCATGATGCCTGAATATTTTTCACATTGTTCAGCATTATCCGGCTCAAAGCAATTAACCTGACATAATCGGAAACAGTTGATTGATTGGAAATCCCTTTTAATTTTAATTCAGTCCCGTCATCCATAAAAGGCCAGGGTATAAATGTAACAAAACCATACGCATTTTCAGGTTTTTCCTTTTGTAGATCCCTTAGTTTTATGAGGTGCTCAATCCTGTCGCTTAGTGTTTCAATATGCCCGTACATCATGGTCGCCGATGTCACCAAGTTCATTTTATGAGCCTCACGCATCACATCGAGCCATTGATCGGCATTGCATTTTCCCGGAGAGATTTGTTTCCTGATCTTGTTTGAAAGAATTTCGGCACCGGCGCCCGGCAGGCTGTCCATCCCTGCCGACACCAATGCTTCAAGAACTTCACTGTACGATTTCCTGTCCTTTCGCGCCAGATGGACTATTTCAGGTGGCCCAAGTGCGTGAAGTTTTAATTCAGGGAAAATATTCTTTAATTCAGAAAAAAGATCGGTATAAAACTTTAAACCGAGTTTGGGATGCATCCCCCCCTGAAGTAGTACCTGATTACCGCCTGTTTTAAAAAGTTCATTTATTTTTTCAATGTATTCATCAATTGTTGTTATGTATTCCTTGCCATCACCCGATTTACAGTGAAAGTTGCAAAATTTACATCCTGAAACACAGACGTTAGTAATATTGATGTTCCGGTCTATTATCCAGCCGACTTTATTACCAGGGATCTGTTTCAGCCTGCATTCGTTTGCTACAGCCATCAGTTCTGCAGTCGGCACATTCTGATATAAATAATTGCCTTCTGCTTTTGTTAAATCTTCAAATTTTAATGCCCTTTTTAATAATTCTCCCGAATTCATCCTATTTAAAAGTTTTAAATCAATATCCCAATTAAGTATTATTTTTATACCCTTTACTGAAATATTTTATGAAAACACAAATATTAAAAATATCAGAATTAAAAGAAACTATTTCAACTGCAATTATTCTAAAGGAATCAGATAACCTGCCAAAAGGACTTTTTAAAAGCAACGAATTGGCTTTTTTAAAAAAAAGGTTGAAAGAGGAACAGGAAATTACCATTTTCAGGTATCCTGAATTAATTTTCATATATAAAATTGAAGATGAAAACAACCAAAGCTTTGCATTGGAAAAAGCCAGGAAAGCAGGTGCCAGATTGTTCCAAATCCTGAAAAAAGAAAAAACCGGGATAATTCAAATATGGAACAAAAGCGGAGAAAAACCTCTACTTGCATTTACGGAGGGATTACTACTGGCTTCCTATTCATTTTCAAAATATAAAAAAGAAAAAGACAGCTTTGAATTAAAGAAAATTTTAGTTCTTGATGAAAATGTAAAAAATAAAGAACTAAAAGAATTGTCGGTAATTACAGAAGCAGTTTTTTTTGCACGCGACCTGGTAAATGAGCCCTTATCGACACTTACTGCTGAAAAGCTTGCTAAAGAAATCCAAATTGCAGGAGGAAAGGCAGGATTTTCAGTTGAAGTATTTGAGAAACAGAAAATAAAGGCATTAAAAATGGGAGGGCTGTTAGCTGTCAACAGAGGCAGCATCGATCCACCTACTTTTTCTGTCCTTGAATGGAAACCGGAAAAGCCTGCAAATAAAAAACCAATAATCCTGGTTGGGAAAGGCGTAGTTTATGATACCGGTGGACTGAGCCTTAAGCCAACATTCAATTCGATGGATTATATGAAATCTGATATGGGAGGGGCTGCCGCAGTAACAGCTGTTATTTATGCCCTGGCGAAGGCTGAGATACCGGTTCATGTAATCGGATTAATTCCTGCAACCGATAACCGCCCCGGTTTAAATGCCTTTACTCCCGGCGATGTTATTACCATGTTCGACGGTACTACAGTTGAAATAAAAAATACCGATGCTGAAGGCAGGCTTCTGCTGGCTGATGCACTTGCTTATGCAAAAAAATACGATCCTGAATTGGTAATCGACGTAGCAACTTTAACCGGAAGTGCAGTTTTAATAACCGGTGACGAAGGAATGGCTGTTATGGGGAATAACCGGCAATACATTGAAAAACTGAAAATTTCGGGAGAAGATGTTTATGAAAGGCTGGTTGAGCTTCCTTTATGGGAAGAATTTTCAGAACCTTTAAAATCATCAGTTGCCGATATGAATAATCTGGGTACAAGGGAAGGACAAACTTCAATAGCCGGTAAATTCCTTGAACATTTTACCGAATATAAATGGATTCACATTGACATTGCCGGACCTGCCTTCATACATGAAGATAAAACTTACCGGATTAAAGGAGGTACCGGCTCAGGGACCAGGTTACTGTTTAATTTTTTCAAGAATTTATTTCCTAAAAAATAAAAATTTAACTTTGACGCGTTATTCAAAAGAATAATATAATTTTCAATCAACAAGATGGCACATAACGAAAAAATAAAAGTAGGGATAACACATGGCGACATCAACGGGATAAGTTACGAAGTAATTATAAAAACCCTTCTCGATCCCCGGATTATGGAAATGTGTACTCCCATAGTTTATGGTTCTCCAAAGGTAGCTGCATATCACCGAAAAGCACTGAACATTGAAAACCTTAGTTTTAATCACATCAGGCATCCCGGAGAATCAGTCCCTAAAAAAGCAAATATTATAAATTGTATCGACGATAATATCCGGGTTGAACTGGGGAAATCAACTCCTATGGCCGGAGAATCATCATATATGGCTCTGGAACGGGCGGCTAATGACCTGCAAAACGGTGAAATTGACGTTTTGGTAACAGCCCCCATTAACAAGGATAATATTCAGAGTGAAAATTTCAAGTTTCCCGGGCATACAGAATACCTTGTCCAGAAGTTCAATGCTTCTGATCACCTGATGTTAATGGTAAGTGAACAGATGAAAATCGGCGTTGTAACCGGGCACATTCCTTTGGAACAGGTTCCGAAAAAATTAACCAAAGAATTAATAATCTCAAAGATAAAGATCGTTGCCAGGTCGCTGGTTGAGGATTTTAGTTTAACCGCACCGCGGATTGCAGTGCTGGGATTAAACCCGCATGCAGGAGATAATGGTTTATTAGGCAACGAAGAAAAGGAAATTATTGAACCTGCAATTAAGGAATGCAGGGATAGCGGAATTGTTGCGTTGGGCCCTTACCCTGCCGATGGTTTCTTCGGGTCAGGCGATTACGCTAAATTTGATGCAATTCTGGCAATGTATCACGACCAGGGTTTAACACCGTTTAAACTGGCTTCATTTGACCGGGGTATTAATTTTACGGCAGGGTTGCCGGTTATCAGGACATCGCCTGCCCATGGAACTGCTTACAACATTGCAGGTGAAGGGAAAGCATCTCCTGAATCGTTCAGGGAAGCTATGTACCTCGCTATTGATATTTATAAAAACAGGGAAATTCATAATGAAATTTCAAAAGATCCACTGAAAAAATATGAAATCAACCCCAATCATATTGATGAAAGTGTTGATATTGAAGCAGAGGAAGAACCTGATATTTAAACCTACTTGTCATGTACGAATTTATTAAAGGGGAAATTATTGAAATCAACCCGGCTGTTGTTATAATTGAAGCCGGAGGTATCGGATATTCAATTAAAATATCCCTGAATACCTATTCACACATAAATACAAAAACATCAGCAAAAATATTTTTACATCAGATTGTCCGTGAAGATGCCCATTTGCTTTTTGGTTTTTCAGGAGAGGAAGAACGGGAACTTTTCAGGAGCCTGATATCGGTTAATGGTGTTGGAGCCAATACAGCCATAATGATGCTTTCATCGCTTTCACCCGATGAGATTATTTCTGCAATTTCTGCCGATAATGTCAATGCCTTAAAAAGTATAAAAGGCATTGGTGTAAAAACTGCCCAGCGTATTATTATCGACCTGAAAGATAAACTCGGAAAATTCGCTGAAACAGGGCAAATTTTAACTACCCCAGACAATACAATCCGAAATGAATCGTTATCTGCTTTAGTCATGTTAGGCTTTGCAAAAAAGGATGCAGAGAAGGTACTTGACAAAATATTAAAAGAGAATCCGGGATTGACAGTTGAAAGTGTAATTAAGCACGCGTTAAAAAGATTGTAAGCTTGAGAAGATTAGTACGTACGATATTTGCATTTAACGTTTTATTATGGTTCCTGGGGTTGAATTGTTTTGCCCTGGTTCCTGAAGGTAATAATCTTATTCCCAGCGATTCTTATGTTTATCAGGATACTGTTAAAACTGACACAACCGGTAATCTGCCTTATCCATTTAAAGATGAACCTGCTTTTTCAATAACCGACACGGAAAGCGACAGCTCTGCACTTTTCCTTGAAAAACCGGGAAATATAAAATACGAAATCGTATACGACCCTTTAACCGGAGAGTACGTATTTTACGAAAAAATCGGGGATTTCAATTACAGGTTACCAAAAACCATGTCACTTGACGATTATATTGATTACGATTTTAAAAAATCAATCAGGGAATACTGGCGTCACAGGACCAGTATTGAAGATATGGAACAGCAGGGGTCGCTGATCCCAAAGCTTACAATTGGTGGTGAGGCTTTTAACCGGATATTTGGAGGCAATACAGTTAATATTAGGCCGCAGGGTTATGTCGAAGTTAGCTTCGGCTACCAGATGAATGCTACCGACAACCCGGCTATTCCCGAACGGTTGCGTAAAGTCCCTGCCTTCGATTTCGATGAAAAAATTCAGATGAACGTTACAGGCGAGATCGGCGAAAAAATGAAAATGCGTGTTAATTATAACACCGAAGCTACTTTCGACTATGAAAACAAGATGAACATTGAATACACCGGCGATGAAGATGAAATTATCAAACGTATTGAAGCCGGAAATGTTTCTTTGCCATTGAACGGTTCTTTGATTACAGGAGCTTCAAACCTTTTTGGGGTAAAAGCTGAAATGCAGTTTGGCAAACTTACTTTAACCACACTTTTTTCGCAACACAAAGGTGAAACCCGGTCGGTTCAAACAGAAGGCGGTGCACAAATTACCAACTACGAAATCTCATCTGCCGATTATGATGCCAACAGGCATTTTTTCCTGGCACAATATTTCAGGAATCATTATAACGAAGCTTTACGAAACCTGCAATATGTCCAATCCAATATTACAATCAATAAAATTGAGGTTTGGATAACTAATAAATCAAGCGATTTTGATGATTCAAGAAACCTGATAGCATTGCAGGATCTCGGTGAACGTGAGCCCAATATTTATAATAACGTACCGGAATTCCAGGAAACCATGGGATTACCCTACCCCGATTATTTATATCCTTCGAATCAGGCCAATGGAATGTATGAGCAAATGAGTACAACATACAATGCTATCCGTGACGCGGAAAACATTACCTCCATAATGGCCTCATTCGGAAGTGCATTTACCGGCGGCCGCGACTTTGAAAAACTGGAAAATGCACGAAAGCTAAATTCAACAGAATATACTGTTAACTTACAATTAGGATACATTTCGTTAAACCAGGCGCTTAATGCTGATGAAATCCTTGCTGTTGCATTTAATTTTACAGCCAACGGTAAAACTTACCAGGTAGGGGAATTTTCAACCGACGGGATTGATGCACCGCAGACCTTGATTTTAAAACTGTTAAAAGGGACTAACTTATCACCATCGTTGCCAACCTGGGACCTGATGATGAAAAACGTTTACAAACTCGACGCCTATGAATTAACAAGCGATGATTTTGAATTAAATATTATGTACCACAACGATTCAACCGGTACATATATTAATTATTTACCTGCTAGCAGGATAGAAGGGCATATTCTTCTTGAAGTTGTTAACCTTGACAAATTAAATTCACAAAGAGATCCTTATAAAGACGGAGTATTCGATTATGTGGAAGGATTAACAGTCAATTCCAGATCAGCTCACATTTTTTTCCCGGTACTTGAACCCTTTGGAAAAGATCTGGCAGATTCAATTCAGGATAAAAACTATATTGAAAAATTCGTATTTCAATCATTATACGATTCAACCAAAACCTATGCGGAGCAGGATGCCGAGCATAATAAATTTATTATTTCAGGTAGTTACAAAGGTTCATCAAGTTCCGAAATATCGGTTGGTTCGATTAACCTGGCCCAGGGATCAGTAAAAGTTACAGCAGGTGGTCGGGAACTGGTTGAAAATGTGGATTATACTGTGGATTACGCACTGGGACGTGTTAAAATTATTAATCAGGGATTGCTGGATGCAGGCACCCCTATAAACGTTTCAACCGAAAGCGAAGACCTGTTCAGCATGCAACGAAAAACAATGCTTGGAGCCCATGCCAACTACGAAATATCCGACAATTTCAACATCGGGGCAACAATGCTGCATATGCAGGAAAGGCCGCTTACAAGCAAAGTTGACTATGGTGAAGATCCTATTTCAAACACAATTATGGGAATGGATGCCCGGTTTAATACTGAAAGCCGTTTCCTTACAAAACTGGTTGATAAACTGCCATTTTATAATACAAAAGCTCCGTCGAGTATTGACATGGAAGTGGAGGTTGCAAAACTATACCCCGGACACTCGAAAGTTATTAAAAACAGCGGTACTGCCTATATTGATGATTTTGAAAGTACCAAAACCAATATCGACATGCGGACAAAACAGGCCTGGGTAATGGCCAGCACGCCTCAGTACCAGCAGTTGTTCCCTGAAGCCAATGTGTCAAATTCACTGGTTTACGGATTTAACAGGGCAAAACTTGCGTGGTATGTGATCGATCCGCTGTTCCTCAGGAATAATTCTCTTACTCCTTCACATATTAAAAACGACATTGAATTACAATCCAATCATTTGGTCAGGGAAGTATTTGAAAAAGAAATTTTTCCTGCAAAGGAAACACCGGTTGGAGTTCCAACAAATATTTCAATCCTCGATTTGGCATATTATCCTTCCGAGCGTGGCCCTTATAACTTCGAAACAGATCCGACTGCATATTCAGCAGGATTAAATCCCGATGGTACGCTTCGCAACCCGGAATCTCGCTGGGGTGGTATTATGCGGCAAATTGAATCAAGTGACTTTGAAACACAGAATATCGAATTTATTGAATTCTGGGTTATGGATCCGTTTATAAACGATGAAAATCAGGTAAATACCGGAGGTGACCTTTATTTTAATCTTGGTGAAATTTCTGAAGATATTTTGAAAGATTCAAAAAAGACTTTTGAAAACGGATTACCTTCAACAAGCCAGGTTGTTAATGTTGATACAACCATCTGGGGCCGGGTTCCCACACAACAGTCGCTTGTTAATTCATTCGATGCCAGCACCGAAGCAAGGCAATATCAGGATGTTGGTCTGGATGGATTGAGTGATACTGATGAGCAATCATTTTATCAGCCTTATATTGAAAAAATAGAAAATATTCTTGACCAGACAGCTTTAAACGATTTTCTGGATGACCCATCGGCAGATGATTATCATTATTTCAGGGGTTCAGACTATGATGAACAGGAACTGGGAATCCTGGAGAGGTACAAAGAATACAACGGATTTGAAGGGAACTCCCCTACAACTGAAATGAAAATCGAATCGTACCCAACATCATCGTCAACCCTTCCTGATGTTGAAGATATTAACGATGACAATACCCTGAATGAATACGAAAGGTATTATCAGTACAGGGTAAGCATCCGCAGGGAAGATATGGTTCTTGGGCATAACTATATTACTGACATAAGAACCGCTAATATTCAGTTAAAAAACGGAAATACAGATGAAGTAAAATGGTATCAGTTTAAAATTCCAGTCCGTTCACCCGACCAGGTTTACGGATCGATAAACGATTTTAAATCGATCCGGTTTATGCGAATGTTCCTGACTGGTTTTGCCGATCCGGTTGTCCTGCGTTTTGCCACACTCGATCTGGTAAGAGCCGACTGGAGAAGATACACAAGGGACCTTGCAGAAGAAAATGTTGCTTCACCTAATACAGAATTTGACCTTTCGGCAGTTAACATCGAAGAAAACGGAAGCCGGAGGCCCATAAACTATATTCTTCCTCCCGGCATTGACAGGGTTATTGACCCTGCAAATCCGCAATTACGGCAGATGAATGAACAATCGATGATGCTGAAAGTGATCGATCTGGAGCAGGGAGACGCCAGGGGAGCCTACAAAAATATCGGGATGGATTTCAGGATGTATAAAAAAATGAGAATGGAAGTCCATGCTGAAGAAATTGATGGATATGAACTTAACGACAATGAATTGTCGGTTTTTATACGTTTGGGGAGCGATTTCAATTATAACTATTATGAATATGAAGTGCCATTGGTTCTTACTCCATTCGGTACTTATAATAGTGAAATTGAATTAGACAGAGAAAAAGTATGGCCCGATTCGAACAGGATTGACCTTCCTTTGGAAGTATTTACCGATGTTAAACAGGAACGTAATGCCCAGGTCAGGCAGGCAGGTTCGACTCTGAGTATGCAGGATATATATGAAGTACTTCAGGGAGGCAACAGAAAGGTAAAAGTAAAAGGGAATCCAAACCTGGGAAGTGTGTCTGTTATGATGATCGGTATCAGAAATCCTAAAAAATCAGTAAATACAGGCCCCAGATCAGTTGAAGTCTGGGTAAATGAATTACGTTTGACAGATTTTGACGAAGAAGGTGGCTGGGCTGCAAACAGCAGGGTTACGGCACGCCTTGCCGACCTAGGCTCAGTTACTTTCGCCGGAAGGACCCGGTCTGCAGGTTTCGGAAGCATCGAACAAAGTATCAACGAACGTTCACTGGAAGATCTAACTGAATATGATATTGCTTCCTCCATCGATCTGGGTAAATTTTTCCCTGAAAAAATCGGTGTAAGGCTGCCCATGTATTTCGGTTATTCACAGAGTGTTAAAACACCTAAATACAATCCGCTTGATCCGGATATTGAATTAAAAGAATCATTGCAAAATGCTGAAACCAGGGAAATAAGAGATTCCATCAAAAATATTTCCCAGGACCTGATTCAACGGAAAAGCATAAACTTCAACAACGTAAGAATTGAACCAAAAACCGCTTCCAATAAACAAAGTATAATTTCGCCTCAGAATTTTGCTGTTTCGTATTCTTACAGTGAAACTTACAGGCGGAACATTACCACTGAATACAACATAAACAAGAATTACAGGGGGATGTTCTCATATAATTACAGCAGTCGTTCAGAGTTGTTTTCACCTTTTAAGAAGATCAAATTTTTGCAAAAGGGCCCTTTAAAACTGATTGGAGATTTTGGTTTTTACCCCCTGCCAACCCAGATTTCTTTCAGGACAGACCTTACAAGAACATATAATGAAGTCCAGACAAGGAATATAACCAATCCTGCTTTGCGGCTACCCCGTACTTTCCGGAAAGATTTCCTTTGGAACCGGGTTTTTGACCTCAGATACAATATTACTTCCTCGCTCAAATTTGATTTTACTTCAAACGGCACATCGAGGATTGATGAACCTGAAGGCAGGATTAACAGGCATGATGATGATTATCAATGGAAAAAAGATTCAATCTTAACCAACCTCTGGAATATGGGCCGCCCTACTTTATACAACCACAACGTCAATATTTCATACCGATTGCCATTAAATAAATTTAAATTACTGAATTTTTTAAGTTCGCAGGTTACATACAGAGGTTCGTATAACTGGGTGGCCGGCCCGATTACTGCCGATACTGTCCACCTGGGGAATACAATTGAAAACGACCAAAGTGTTAGTTTTATAACCAATATGCAAATGACCCAGCTTTATAACCTGGTGCCGTATTTTAAAGAAATAAATTCAAAATACAAACGAACAGGAAGAAGCTATGCCTCGCGGGGAAGATCAACTTCGAGGGTACCCCAACCTTCGGCAAGGCAAAAACAAACTGAAGAAACGGAGGTTACATTCAAAGAGGAAAATTTGACATTTATGGCGAACCTGCCAAAACGGATTACGCATAAATTAAATACAGAAAATGTAACAGTTGAGGTTAAAAATGCCGAAGGAATTCAGATACAGGGCAATGTGGAGGTATTGGATAAGAATAAAATTGCATTTACATCAACATCTGACCTTAAGGGGGCAACTGTTAACATAGTCGGGATTAAAACAACTAAAAATGTACTGAAAGAAATTCTTGATTTAAGTACCCGTGTTTTATTGGGTGTGCAAAATATTTCGGTCAATTATAGTATAGCCGGTGGAACAGTACTGCCGGGATTTCTTCCTGAGCCAAAACTTTTCGGGGGTGTAAAATACAAACCTGACCAGGCCATGTTTGGCGATAATTTTATGGAAAGTTTTGCTCCGGGAGTCCCGTTCCTGTTTGGTTGGCAGGATGAAAAATTCCCGATGAAAGCTGCGAGAAACGGTTGGATCACTTCCGATTCACTTTTAAATACTCCATATGCTATCAATAAAACTGAAACCTTTTCTGTTCGTTCTACTATTGAACCCCTGCCTGATTTACAAATACAGTTAACAGCAGAACGGCGATTTGCCAAAAATTTCAGAGAATTTTTCAGGTATAATTATAATACTGGAGTTTTTGAAGGAAACAGCCGCTCGGAAGGAGGATCCTTTTCAATGTCAACATTTACATGGGGGACAGCCTTTTTCTCAATAGGGAACAGTGAAGTAAAAAGTTCAGAAGCATTTGAAAATTTCAAAAACTACAGGAGTATCATAGCAGAAAGGCTGGCTGCAAAAAGGGCAACTACACCCGGAGCAGGGTACAGCAGAGGAGACGAACCGTTCCCTGATGGTTTTGGCCCTACTTCAGTTGAAGTAATGGTTCCGGCATTCCTCGCTGCCTACCAAAAAAGAGATCCTGAAAAAGTTGCACTTGGTATGTTCCCTTCCATCAAACACATACGGCCTAACTGGCGAATTTCATACGATGGGATGATAAACCAGATCCCCGGATTAAACCAGATCATTAAATCGCTTAATTTTACCCATGCCTACACTTCATCTTACCAGGTTGGTTCGTTTTTAACCAATTTGAATTTTGAAGCCGATGATAATGGATTAAGTTATATCAGGGATATACAAAACAATTTTGTTCCGCAATACGAATTTAATTCAGTTACTATCCGTGAGGCATTCAGCCCGCTTATCAATATGGATATCATGTGGGCAAATGACCTTTCCACAAGGACGAACATCAATCGTTCCCGTACATTGAATATGTCGTTCTCAAACAACCAGTTAACAGAGGTTTTAAGCAATGAATATGGATTTGGTGTTGGTTTCAGATTTTCTCAGATGGATCTGATCATTAAAACAAAAAATTCCCAGAAATCCTATTCAAACGATCTGAATGTTACAGCTGATCTGACTCTCCGCAAGAACAAAACCATTTTAAGGAAACTTGTTGAGGGTGATAACCAGATTACTGCCGGGACAAGTGCATTAAACCTGAAAACCACAGCCGATTATATGCTCAGCGACCGATTCCAGTTAAGGTTGTATTTCGATAAGGTAATCAACACTCCGTTTACATCAAATACCTTCCGGACTGCCAACACCAATTTTGGAGTCAGTTTCAGGTTTACATTAGCTCAATAAAAAATAACCGGTTAAAACCTGTTTTTTTTCACAAATAGGTTGGTTTTAAAAAAAATATTTTCTTTTTTTGTTCCACAGAAATTAAAAAAATGAAACAAAAAAATACAATATGGCTTCCGTGGTGGGGTCTTTTTACTGTAAAAAGTGAGAGGTAATAGCCATATTGTGATTTTTAAAAAATATTGCAGGCCTGCTTCTCAAAAAGCGGGCTTTTTTAATTTAAAGAGATGAAAAATACAAATTTAAATAACTGGTGGTGGCGTTTCGGATTTCATGGATTACTGTGAAAAGAGATGCTATTATTATAAAAAGCGGCTTATCGGATCACGGTAAGCCGTTTTTTTTTGAACAGAATTTTAAAAATTTAAAAATATAATTAATGAAAAAATATCAGTTTAATACCATTGTTAAAGAGATCATTGCCGATACGGTAACCCCGGTAAGTGTTTACCTTAGGCTCAGGTCGCTTTACCCGAAATCGATCCTTTTGGAAAGTTCTGATTACCGGGGGCATGAAAATGCATATTCTTTTATCTGCTTTAGTCCTGTTTCTTCATTTACAGTTGATTCAGGAAAGATAAAAATAAATACTCCCGACAAGGAATTGATCGGGATTAATGCTTCCGAAACCAGCCTGGATTTGGAACTTGACAACTACTTTAAATCATTCGATGTAAAACACACCGGGATTAAATTACCTTCCAATGGATTGTTCGGCTATATAAATTACGATGCAATTACTTATTTTGAAAACATCGATTTAAAAAATCCGGTAACAGAAACCTATCAAATTCCTGAGGTTAAATATTGTTTTTATAAATACGTTGTGGCAATCGACCATCATAAAAATATTTTACATATAACCGAAAACCTGTTTGAAGATGAAGTTTCTCAAATGGATTATATTCATCATTTACTGGTTAACCTGAATTTTTCGACAGAATCGTTTACAACCATTGGAGAAGAATCATCAAATATTACAGATGAAGAATATAAATATCTTGTTAGAAAAGGGAAAGAACATTGCTTCAGGGGTGATGTGTTCCAGATTGTTATGAGCCGTCAGTTCAATCAGAAATTTGAGGGTGATGATTTTAATGTTTACCGCGCGCTGCGTTCGGTAAATCCTTCACCCTACCTGTTTTATTTCGATTACGGAACATACCGGATTTTTGGCTCAAGCCCTGAGGCTGAATTACGTGTAAAAGACAACAAGGCATATATCCATCCGATTGCCGGAACTTTCAGGCGTACGGGAAATGATGAACATGATAAAAAACTGGCTGAAGAATTATGCCTCGATCCCAAGGAAAATTCGGAACATGTAATGCTGGTTGATTTAGCCAGGAATGACCTTAGCCGGAATGCTGAAAACGTGGTAGTTGAAACATACCGCGAAGTACAGTTCTTCTCACATGTGATCCATCTTGTTTCTCAGGTTTCAGGTGAAATTACCAATGAAACAAACCTGATAAAAGTGCTGGGGGAAACTTTCCCTGCAGGTACACTTTCGGGTGCTCCGAAACACCGCGCCATGCAGTTAATTGACCAGTATGAAAACCAGAACCGTGGTTATTACGGAGGCTGTATTGGTTATCTCGGTTTCGACCGTACACTGAACCATGCAATTATGATCCGCTCATTCCTTAGTAAAGGGAACAAATTGTTTTACCAGGCCGGTGCCGGAATTGTTGCAGGTTCGGTAGAAGAAAATGAACTTCAGGAAGTGAACAACAAACTGGCTGCTTTGAAAAAAGCAATAATCCTTGCAAAAAACATACGATAAAACAAATGATTATGAAAATAATAGTTATTGATAATTACGATTCGTTTACCTACAACCTGGTACATGCAATTAAAAAAATCTCAGGATTGCCGGTAACTGTTAAAAGAAACGATGAGGTTACACTTGAAGAACTTCAGGAGTATGATAAAATTGTACTTTCTCCAGGACCGGGTATTCCTGTTGAGGCAGGGCTCCTGCTCGACATTATTAAAAAATATGCTCCAACCAAAAGTATACTGGGCGTTTGCCTCGGACATCAGGCCATTGGAGAAGCATTTGGAGGCAAACTGCTCAATATGAATGAAGTGCTGCACGGTATTGCAACCCCTGTAAAAATTACCAGCCGAAATACATGTTTATATGAAAATATCACCGACACATTTGATGCAGGCAGGTATCATTCCTGGATTGTGGATTCCAACGATTTACCTGAATGTTTTGAAGTTACCGCCCTCGATAATAAAGGACAGGTAATGTCGATAAAACATAAGGAATACAATGTTGAAGGTGTTCAGTACCATCCTGAATCCGTGCTGACACCGGTTGGTGAACAAATTATAAAAAACTGGTTAAACAACTAAAATACAACAATATGAAGGATTTATTAAATTACCTGTTTGAAGGAAATAGACTGTCACGTGAAAAAGCGAAGGAAGTTTTAATTTCTGTGGGGAAAGGTGCACACTCGGAAATAGAATTTGCCTCTTTGCTAACTGTTTACAGGATGCGTCCTATTTCACCTGCAGAACTCGCAGGTTTCAGGGAGGCAATGCTCGACCTTTGCCTTTCAACTGACCTGTCAGCATATAATACCATTGATATTGTTGGTACCGGGGGCGATGGTAAAAATACATTTAACATTTCAACACTTGCATCATTTATTGTAGCCGGTGCAGGTTATAAAGTAGCAAAACACGGAAATTATGCTGTTTCATCAACCAGCGGTTCATCCAATGTCCTTGAATACCTGGGTTATAAATTCAGTAACGATAAGTTCAAACTTGAAAATGAGCTTGAGAAAGCCGGCATTACTTTTTTACATGCACCGCTTTTCCATCCGGCAATGAAATACATTGCTCCGGTCAGAAAAGCACTGAAGGTAAAAACCTTTTTTAATATCCTGGGGCCAATGACTAATCCTTCTTTTCCAAAATACCAGGTGCTCGGAGTTTACAACAACGAGGTTTTCGAATTGTACAAAGAAGTTTACAAAACATCGAGAATGGCTTTCCATATTATAAACAGTCTGGATGGCTACGATGAAATTTCGTTAACAGGTAAAACACACTTTGCTTCAAATTTATCGGAAGGAGAATTTAGCCCGTCAGACTTTGGTTTTTCAAAGATAACACCCAATGAATTGTTTGGCGGGAATAACATTGAAGAGGCTGCAAAGATATTTACAGATATTCTTTCAGGAAAAGGGACAAATGCACAAAACAACGTTGTAATTGCCAATGCAGCCCTTGGAATCAAAACCATTGAACCCAAAAAAACACTCAGGGAATGCGTCGAAATTGCAACTGAATCATTAAATAACGGGAAAGCACTTCAGTCATTAAAAAACTTTATATTATAATTGATACATGAACATCCTGAATAAAATAATTGAAGTTAAAAAAGATGAAGTAAGAGAATTAAAAAGAAAAACTTCTGTTAAAATGTTAGAAGAAATGCCTCTTTTTAACCGGAATTGTAATTCATTGAAAAAAGCCATATCTGAAAAACAAATCGGGATAATTGCTGAATTTAAACAGAAATCGCCTTCAAAAGGGATAATAAATTCCAATGCTTCAATTGAAGAAGTTACCAAAGGTTATGTTGATGCAGGTGCAGTTGGAATCTCAGTTCTTACAGATTCGGATTTTTTTGGCGGATGCCTTGAAAACCTGGTAAAAACAAGAAAGGCAAATCCGGATACTCCGATCCTCAGAAAGGATTTTATTATTGATGAAATACAGATTTATGAAGCAAAGGCATATGGAGCAGATGTTATTTTACTGATCGCTGCCTGCCTGAAAAAAGAAGAACTGTTCAACCTGGCCGAAACTGCAAAAAAGCTGGGATTGGAAATACTTGTTGAGGTTCACAATGAAGATGAACTGGAGAAAATTCCAGATTTTAACGACTTGGTGGGAATAAACAATCGCAACCTGAAAACTTTCGAGGTCGATATTCAACACTCTATAAGGCTGGCTAAACAAATTCCCTATCAATTTATAAAAATTTCGGAAAGCGGTTTATCCGAAGTTTCAAATATTCAGCTTTTGAAGGAAAATGGTTTTAAAGGATTTCTGATAGGTGAAACTTTTATGAAAACCAACGATCCTGCAAAAACCTGCAGGGAATTTATTTCAAATTTACCTTTTTGACATGCCGGGAAAACTCTTAATAAAAGTGTGCGGGATGAAATTCCCGGAAAACCGGAAAGCGGTTTCAGAACTGGGAATTGACCTCATGGGTTTCATTTTATACCCAAAGTCGAAAAGATTTGTCGGCGATTTAACTGAAACTGAAAAAACCAGATTATTTCAGACAACAATACCCAAAGTTGGTGTTTTTGTAAATGAAGACCACGAGTTAATCGTAATATCCGGAAAACAATACGAACTGGATTATATTCAGTTACATGGAACCGAAACGGTTGAATTCTGCTGCAAAATAAAACAGGAAGGGTTCAAAGTTATAAAAGCTTTCGGAGTAGATGAATCATTTGATTTTCAGATTACTGACCTTTATTCTGAAGTTACCGATTTTTTACTTTTTGATACAAAAACATTATCGCATGGTGGCAGTGGAAAAAAATTCAACTGGGAAAAACTGGCAGAGTACAATGGAGAAATCCCTTTTCTTTTGAGTGGAGGAATTAAACCTGATGATGCAGAAACCATCAGATTAATATCCCATCCGAAATTAGCAGGAGTTGATTTAAACAGCGGGTTTGAAGACCAGCCCGGGTTAAAAAATATTTCTTTGCTTCAATCATTCATTGAAAAATTAAAATCGTAAAATATATGGATTATAATGTAGACGAAAAAGGATATTACGGTGAATTCGGAGGCGCCTGGATTCCCGAAATGATGTATGCCAATATTGAAGAATTGCGGCTCCGATACCTTGATATCATTCATTCAGAAGAATTTATTGAGGAATTCATTCACCTGCTGAAGAATTATGTTGGCAGGCCTTCGCCGCTGTATTTTGCAAAACGGTTATCGGAACATTACGATACAAAAATCTATCTGAAAAGAGAAGATTTGAATCATACAGGTTCGCATAAACTGAACAATACAGTGGGGCAGATTTTACTGGCTCAGAAACTTGGCAAAACCCGGATTATTGCTGAAACCGGTGCCGGGCAGCACGGAGTAGCAACCGCTACAGTATGTGCTTTAAAAGGCGTTCAGTGTGTGGTTTATATGGGAGCACTTGATGTGGAACGCCAGGCGCCAAATGTAAAAAAGATGAAAATGCTGGGTGCCGAGGTAATCCCGGTCCACAGTGGAAACAAAACCCTGAAAGATGCAACAAATGAAGCCATGCGCGACTGGATCAACAATCCGGTGCATACACATTATATTATTGGTTCGGTTGTGGGGCCACACCCCTACCCTGATATGGTCGCCCGTTTTCAGGCGGTTATCAGCAAAGAACTTAAAGTTCAGCTTGCCGAACAAACCGGAAATGAATTGCCAACCCGGATAATTGCATGTGTTGGAGGTGGCAGTAATGCTGCCGGTGCATTCTATCATTTCCTCGAAAATAAAGAAGTGGAACTGATTGGCGTTGAAGCTGCCGGGAAAGGAGTTGACACGGATGAAACAGCGGCTACTTTAAAGGTTGGCTCACCCGGAGTTTTGCATTCGAGTAAAACCATGTTAATGCAAAACAAGGACGGTCAGATTACAGAACCTTATTCAATTTCAGCCGGGCTCGATTATCCGGGAATTGGCCCGATGCATGCCCACTTGTTTAAAAGTGGCAGGGCAAAATATTTGTATGCAACCGATAAGGAAGTTTTGGAAGCAGCACTTTTACTGACACAAAAAGAAGGAATCATCCCGGCCCTGGAATCGGCTCATGCCCTGGCTGCATTAAATCAACTTGAATTTAATGAAAACGACGTAACAGTTATTAACCTTTCGGGCAGAGGTGACAAGGATATGCAAACCTACCTGGATTATTTCGGTTATTAATACTTTCTTCCAATCATGTTATTTTTTTGTAACACTGAAAATAAATGCACCTTATCATCCTGAGCCTGTCAAAGGATGAAATAAAAAACATAAATCATGGTTCGACAGGCTCTCCATGACAAATAACAGAATAATATGAAAAACAGAATAAATACACTTTTTGAGCAAAAACAAAAAGATATATTATCGGTATACTTTACAGCTGGTTATCCAAATCTGAACGATACCGTTTCAATAATTACAGAACTTGAAAAGGCAGGTGCCGACCTGATCGAGATCGGGATTCCATTCTCAGATCCTACAGCCGACGGGCCGGTTATCCAGCAAAGCAGCCACCTGGCACTGGTTAATGGAATGAACCTAAATCTGCTTTTTAACCAGTTGAAAAATATCAGGGACAAGGTTTCTGTCCCGCTGATTCTTATGGGTTATTTTAATCCTGTTTACCAGTTCGGAGTAGAAAGATTCTGTAATAAATGCAACGAAACCGGCATCGACGGAGCCATCCTTCCTGACCTGCCTCTCTGGGAGTTTGAAAATAATTATCAATCGTTTTTTGAAAAAAACGGTATTCATAATATTTTACTGATAACCCCACAAACATCAGATGAAAGGATACTTGAAATTGATAATAAAACGGGGGGATTTATTTACATGGTTTCCTCATCGTCGACAACAGGTAAAAACCAAAAGGTTGAAGATTTCCACCAGGATTACTTTAACAGGGTAAACAGCCTCGGGCTTAAAACACCACGTTTAATCGGCTTTGGAATTTCTGATAACCAAACTTTTAATAAAGCCTGTGAAAATGCAAACGGAGCAATAATCGGGACAGCATTTATTAATTCGTTTAAAAATAATATTCCTTTGGAAAAGAGTATAACTGAATTTGTTAAGTCTGTTAAAAACGGGTAATAGTAAATTAACTACTCCATAACAGTTTGAGTATAAATTATTAATATTCTGATAAAGTTAGTGTTACACAGGTGTTGTATTTTCACATACCGAAAAAGGATCAGAATCCTGATGTTATGTAACATTTTTAACATTTCAGTAGGTAATGGGTTTTAATTCAAACAGATAAAAAAGACGAATACGTATTTAAAAGTTAATAAGTGTTAATTGATATTATTCAGCATAACAGAAACGGAATTTTGATGTTATATTAATAACGTATAAAACAAAAAGCCATGATAGAATACGCAAAGGTAATATTGCCAAAAGTTACATTTAGCCGGGAGCTTTTTCAAAAAGAACTAAATAAATGTATCGGGTGGATTGAAGAAAGTGAAATTGATGAATTACAACAATGGTGCGTAGATAATTTTGGTAACGTTTACCCTGATATAATTGCCGATGCCTTTGATAATAAAGCTGCATAAAAAATACAAAATAGCATAAAACCCCTGTTAAAACACTAAAAAAACAACTACAAATTACATTTGATCCAATACAAACGAACCTCTTTTGTCTGCTAAATGTATTAAAACATCGATCAGATCACAAATCACTGGATTAATGCATGATACCCCTTGCTGTTAACCGTTTGTTGATATTATAATTTTTTAAATCTATTTATCATTATGTTTGAGTGTGTGGTATTAAAAACACTAAAAATAAAGCATTTAAAAGGGGAGTAGGGTTTAAAAATTGAAATAACTACGCAATTTTTCATAGAAATAGTAAACAGTATCAATTAATCGATTGCGTAACATGGTAAACTTTGTAAGTGGCAAGGTTTAAGCCCCCATATCCCCTATGGGGGTTTTTTATTTTAAAAAAAGCAAGAGTCCAGATAATAATTAAAATTTAATCTATGAAAAAACTATTATTTATTCTTCTTATTCTGTG
>JAFGGF010000384.1 GCA_016930735.1 Prolixibacteraceae bacterium | reverse complement strand
ATGGCGCTAATCATTGTTTCTTTTTTCAAATAAAGATATCTTTCAAAAAAATACCATTATGAAACGAATCTTTTTAATTATCACAGCATCTCTGTTTATCATTTTTATTTCAGGAGCTCAGGAAACTGTTTCATTGGAATCTCTGGATCAGAAGTTTACAAATGAAAATGAAAATCTGACTCACCAATTCGACCAGCTTCTAAAATCGATCGATGATATTTTATGGTACAATAAAGTTGGCGATATTGCTCATGTAGATAAACTTTATATATACGGGCCACTCAAATGGAAAGAAGAAAATCCTACAGGCAAGGGAGCTGGTAATCCGGTTAAATTCTGGACTTATGCATTTATCCCGCTTAATATTGATGTGACAAAAAAATATCCGCTGATTGTCCTTCCGCACGGAGGTGTACACAGCGACTTTACTACTTATTATTCCCATATTGTCAGGGAACTTGTAAGCCAGGGATATGTAATAGTTGCACCTGAGTACAGGGGAAGTACAGGTTACGGGCGTTCTCATTATGAAAAAATTGATTACGGTGGACTTGAAACAGAAGATGTGTATTACAGCAGAAATTATATGATTGAAAACTACGGCTTTATCGATAAAGAACGGATTGGGATTATTGGCTGGAGCCACGGTGGATTAATTACTTTGATGAATATTTTTGACCATCCCGATGATTATCAGGTTGCTTTTGCAGGTGTCCCGGTAAGTGATTTAATTGCCAGAATGGGATATTACGATGAAAGTTACCGTGACCTGTACGAAGCGGAGTACCACATTGGGAAAAGTGCCAGCGAAGATGTTGCTGAGTACCGGAGGCGTTCTCCTGCATGGAATACGCATAAATTTCAGGGCACACCTTTGTTGATACACACCAATACCAACGACGAGGATGTAAATGTACTCGAAGTGGAACATCTGATAAAATCATTAAAAGTTGAGGGCAAAAAGTTTGACTATGAGATATTTGATAATATCCCCGGAGGTCATTCATTCGACCGTATGGATACAAAAACTGCCAAAGAAATCCGTCTGAAAATATACAAGCACCTGTCTAAATATTTAAATCCGTCAAATCCATTTGAAAATTTTAAGGATTTACAAAAAGCCGGATATAAATTTTAACTAACAGCCGGTTGTTAATTTATCTGGTCTAAATAGCTCCCAAATATAGCTTTGTCCATTTTTGAGAAAGAAGGGGCCAGGGAATCCCCTACAAAGGCATAGGGGAAAACCTGATTTTTCCCAAATTTGGAAAGATTCTCACTATGCGAATGTTTTCAACTTGTTTTTCAACAATTTTTGACATATATTTGGACTATTGATTTACAAACGTTTACAAATATACCCTGATGAAACCAAAGAATTACAAAATCTTCATTGTTGAAGATAACGCGTTATACGCAAAGGTACTCAAACGGCAATTGTCCCAAAATGAGTCTTATAATGTGAAAACATTTGAAACCGGACGGGAATGTATAGCAAACCTGTCGGATGAACCCGATGTAATTACTCTTGATTATACGCTTCCGGATATGAACGGGGCGGAAATCCTTAAAGAAATCCGTAGTGAACTTCCAAGTACTCATGTAATCATAATATCCGGTCAAAATGATATAAATACGGCTGTAAAACTGTTAAAAGACGGTGCCTACGATTATATTACCAAAGGCCCTGATACCCGTGAAAGGCTTGAAAATATCATAAAAAACATTCACGAATCCGACCAGTTACGTATTGAAAACACACTTCTGCGTGATGTTGTTAAGAAAAAGTACGATTTTAAAAACCTGATCAAAGGAGGCAGCCGGGAAATTGATCATGTTTTTGATTTAATGACAAAAGCAGTTCAAACCAATATTTCTGTTTCAGTAACCGGAGAAACAGGGACTGGTAAAGAATTAATTGCAAAGGGAATACATTATAATTCACCGCGAAGCAATAAACCATTTGTCCCTGTAAATATTTCTGCAATTCCCGAATCATTGATTGAAAGTGAATTATTCGGGCATGAAAAAGGATCATTCACAGGAGCCGATTCCCGGAAGATAGGAAAATTTGAAGCAGCCCACGGCGGTACGCTTTTTCTCGACGAAATAGCTGAATTGGATATTAATATTCAGACCAAACTTTTAAGAGTAATCCAGGAACGTGAACTGACGAGGGTTGGAGGGCTTGAATCCATTCCAATTGATGTAAGGATAATTACTGCAACACATAAAAAATTACCTACCCTGGTTGCTGAAGGAAAGTTCAGACAGGATTTGTATTACAGGTTGCTCGGGCTTCCTATTGAAGCACCTCCCTTAAGAGACAGGGGGAATGATGTTATTTTACTTGCCAAATATTTTGTGAATGAATTCTGCAAGGATAACGGACTTCCTTTAAAAAACCTTTCGAATGAAGTGACCAATAAACTGCTTTCTTATCCATTCCCCGGAAATATCAGGGAATTAAAAGCAATTATGGAGCTGTCGTGTGTAATGTCGAACGATGAAAACATTGAAGTGCAGCACCTTAACCTGAACTTCAAAGACGATGTAACCAATTTGCTGGCCAAGGAAAAAACGCTGGAAGAATACACTGAAGAAATAATCAACCATTTCCTGAATAATTACAACAATAATGTCAGGCTCGTAGCATCTAAACTAAATATCGGGAAATCGACTATTTACAGGATGCTGCAAAAAAATCCGAATTAAAAAATCAATATTATTCAATAAAAAATCCCGGAAAATTCCGGGATTTTTTATTGGTACTCATGCGTGTTTTATTGTAAAGTTGCTGATTCCTGCAACTTCCATGTCTCTGTCCATTCTTTTCACCAATCCCTGTAAAACCTTTCCCGGCCCTATTTCAGTAAAAATTGTAGCACCATCCGTAATCATATTCTGTACGGTCTGGGTCCAGCGAACCGGAGCAGTTAACTGTGCTACAAGGTTCTTTTTTATTTCCTCCGGATCAGATGTTGGTGAAGCATTAACATTCTGGTAAACCGGGCAAACCGGAGTACTAAAAGTTGTTGATTCTATAGCAGCAGCAAGCTCTTCGCGGGCAGGTTCCATCAGCGGTGAATGGAAAGCACCGCCAACAACGAGTTTTAATGCTCTTTTAGCACCTTTCTCAGTAAGAATTTCACAGGCTTTATCTATTCCGGAAATTGACCCGGAAATTACCAACTGCCCCGGGCAATTGTAATTTGCAGCAACAACCACATCATTTATTGAACTGCAGACTTCTTCCACTACTTCGTCATCAAGGCCAACGATAGCTGCCATTGCCGAAGGTTCTGCTTCACAGGCTTTTTGCATTGCCATTGCGCGCTGAGAAACCAGTTTTAATCCATCCTCAAATGTTAATGCCCCGTTTGCAACCAAAGCAGAAAATTCTCCCAGCGAATGGCCTGCAACCATTTCCGGTTCAAATTCTTTTAATGTTTTGGCAAGAATTACAGAATGTAAGAAAATAGCAGGTTGTGTAACCTTTGTTTCTTTTAATTCATCAATCGTACCTTCAAACATAATATCTGTAATACGAAATCCAAGTATCTGGTTTGCCTTTTCAAATAACTCCTTTGCGAGTTCAGAATTCTCATATAAATCCTTTCCCATTCCCGGAAACTGTGCTCCCTGTCCGGGAAATACAAATGCCTTCATAACTCTTAATTAAAATTCGCTGCAAATATATATTAATTTATTTACCTGCATTTTTATTCAGGCTTACTCATGTTAATCATTAATAATTTGTAAAAAACTTCTATTTTTAGTGATCAGAAGGCACTAAAAATTATAAACCAAATACGAATTTAATGAAAAAGACTTTGTTCTCTGTTATTGCAACTGTTGCTGTATTTTTTATTTCCCTGCTGTCAGTAAACATAGCATTATGTCAGAATTTAAATTCGACCCTCGAATCATTGAATCCATTTCTGGGAAATACATGGATCGGGAAATTAAAATCACCTGACGGATCAAAGGAACTGACAGTTTTAAGGACATATGAGATTATCCCTAAAGGAAATGTTTTAAAGTGTATTAAAAAAAATCCGGAGCTCGATAATTATGCTGAAGAATTCTTCTTTTGGGATGACATCGAAAAGAAAATTGCGTTTTTCAGTATTGGAGATTTGGGAGTGTTTGAAAATGGCTTTGTAACTATCGATAACAATATTGTTACCATTGAAGGTACGATGACCTGGCCCAAACAGATGAACCAGGAAATTAAACAATCGTATAATTTCAGGAATACATTCGAATTTACTCCGGAAGGAAAAATGGTAGATAAATGGTTTCAGAATGCCTTTGGGCCATGGCAGCCGGGCCATACAATAGAGTTTGAAAAGCAAAATTAAAATCAGGGATTTTCAGGACGCCAAAACGTAATTCATTCCGGTAATTTTTT
>JAFGGF010000383.1 GCA_016930735.1 Prolixibacteraceae bacterium | reverse complement strand
GTATGATCCTTCAAAATCGAATATGAAATTCAAAGACCGGATTTTAAACGGCATTGAAAAAATTACAGGGGAAAGGCTTTTTGAATACAGGAATTATAAATTGATAAAGAAATAAAGATATGCCAACAGATTACAGAAAAATTAAAATCCGTCGATTAACAAAAAATGACA
This sequence comes from Prolixibacteraceae bacterium, assembly GCA_016930735.1. Classification (GTDB taxonomy): domain Bacteria; phylum Bacteroidota; class Bacteroidia; order Bacteroidales; family Prolixibacteraceae; genus JABMQB01. The sequence continues at coordinate 3,455 of JAFGGF010000383.1, read as the reverse complement.
TACCTATTCTGGTAAATTACCGTTTGGTTTATCTAAAGGAACTTCAGGCGAAAATTGATCCTCCAACGGAAGCACTTCGAACAGAACTTGAAAAATATTTCACAAAAGCCATCGCTGAAAACAGGTTTATTGCCTTTATTGCTGAATCGGAAGGGAAAGCCCTTGGTTTCGGAGGAATGGTTATCAAAGAAATTCCGGGAGATTTTGTAAAATCTTCCTATCTTGAAGGAGATATTCTGAACATGTTTACAGTTCCGGAAGCTCGCAGGAAAGGTGTCTCTTCACTAATCCTGGATCGGTTAATAAAAGAGGCGAAAAAGATGGGAATCAGCAAGGTAGCACTTCATACTTCAAAAGATGGTGAAAAACTTTACCGCAATTTTGGATTTTCAGAGCCACGCTTTCCGTATCTGGAGCTTGTAATCAGCGACAAAAATTTTACATGCAACCATGAATAATGTTTTAAAGACAAAACAAAGTCCCTGGACCTGGATCCCAACGGTTTATTTTGCCGAAGGAATGCCATACATCGTGGTAATGACCGTATCGGTAATTATGTATAAACGGCTGGATATTTCCAACACTGAAATAGCATTTTATACGAGTTGGCTATATCTCCCATGGGTAATCAAACCCTTTTGGAGCCCGGTGGTTGAGATGTTAAAAACCAAACGCTGGTGGATTGTTACCATGCAGTTGTTCATAGGGGCTGGGCTTGCAGGTGTTGCGTTTACTTTACCAACATCTTTCTTTTTCCAGGGTACCATGGCATTTTTCTGGCTGCTGGCATTTAGCTCGGCAACACAGGACATTGCCATTGACGGTTTTTACATGATGGGGCTGACTGAAAACCAACAGGCATTTTTTGTGGGAATAAGGAATACCTTTTACCGGATTGCCATGGTTACAGGGCAGGGAATCCTGGTTATACTGGCTGGCTGGCTTGAAAACTCATCGATTCTGGGAAATCCAGAATCAGAAAATCATATTTCGGTTGCCTGGGCATTTACCTTTGCAGCCATTGCAGTTTTGTTTATCCTTTTTTCATTCTATCATAAATTTTTCCTTCCACGTCCCGATGAAGATTTTCAGAAAGGAAAAAACAGCATGAAAAACATTATGAAAGGTTTTGGTGAAACCATTGTGGCATATTTTAATAAAAAAGAAATCTGGACCATACTTGGATTCCTGCTCTTATACCGACTTGGTGAATCGCAACTTGTAAAACTTGCCTCACCCTTTATGCTTGATTCATTTGAAACGGGAGGATTGGGTTTATCAACAAAACAGGTTGGTATTGCTTATGGAACAGTAGGAATCATCTGCCTGACAATCGGTGGAATTTCAGGCGGATGGCTGGCATCGGTAAAGGGTTTGAAAAAACTTCTCTGGATTTTCGTTATTTCAATGAATTTACCAAATGTGGTTTATGTTTACCTGTCGTATGTTCAACCTGAATCTTTCTGGATTATAATAGGTGCCGTTGCAGTTGAACAGTTCGGTTACGGCTTTGGATTTACAGCTTACACACTTTATATGCTTTTTGTTTCCGGAGGAAAATACAAAACAGCACATTTTGCATTCAGCACTGGAATTATGGCACTTGGGATGATGGTTCCCGGTATGGTTTCAGGATGGATACAGGAAACAATCGGATACCAGCATTTTTTTATATGGGTATTGATATGTACTATCCCCGGATTTATTATGGCTAAACTGATAAAATTTGATAAGGATTTTGGATTGCGGAAATAATAAAATCTGCCTGACAGAGAACCTCTTTCACTTTGCTCTGTTATTTTATTTTAAAGAATAAAAAATGAGAATACTGATCATAGGTGGTTACGGTACCATAGGAAAAAAAGTAGCAGATTATTTTTCTTCAAAATATGAAACCATCATATCCGGAAGGACACAGGGAGATTACCCAGTGGATCTGGCCAATGAATCTTCCATAAAAAATTTATTTGCCAGAATTGGCAAAGTGGATGCCATAATCAACATTGCAGGACAGGTAAAATGGATGGATTTTGAAAAAATGTCGGAGGAAGATTTCTATGTTGGAATCCGGAACAAAATGATGGGGCAGGTAAATCTTGTAAGGATTGGAAAAGACTACCTCAACCCGAAAGGATCCATCACATTAACAACCGGTATCCTTGCTGACGACCCGGTGCAGGGGACTACAGGGGCTGCGCTCGTTAACGGAGGAATCCATAGTTTTGTACATGCAGTAAAAGATGAACTGGGAAACGGTATCCGAATCAATGTGGTTTCACCCGGGCTGGTGGAAGATTCGTTTGAAAAAATCGGACATTTATTCCCCGGAAGAAGAGTAATTCCTATGAAGGAAGTTGTAAACGGATACCGTAGAAGTGTGGAAGATAATAAAACCGGCGAGATCATACGGATTTATTGAAATAATTTCCATTGATCTCTTTGTAAAATTATTATCCTTATTAAAATAAAAATTTCAACCACAAAAACCACTAAAGTGCACAGAGATCAGTGAGTGGTTAAAAGAATAGCCTCCCTGGCAGGGATGCCATACTAAACATTTATTAATTTTGTATCATTAAAGGCAAAAAACAATGGAGTCCCATATTTTTAAAATTGTAGAAACAGCAATTGTCATTTTCATTTTGATAATTGCCAACCTGATTACCAAACGATTTATCAAAAATATCCTCAAAAAATTTAAGTTCTCGCTTCAGCGGCGAAAGCTTACATTGAAAATCATTAACCTGTTCCTCTTTATTATGGCAGTAATTTTCATTTCGGCCATCTGGGGTGTAAAAGAGTCGGATATGGTGGTTTTCATTTCTTCAGCAATGGCTGTTATCGGAATAGCCTTTTTTGCCCAATGGTCCTTCCTTTCAAACATAACAGCCGGGCTGATCCTGTTTTTTAACCACCCTCTGAAACTTGGCGACCATATCCGTTTCCTTGAGAAAGACAACATGGTTGATGGAAAAATAACCGATATTACATTTTTCTTTGTCCATATCCGAATGGAAAAAGGAGAAATTATTACCGTCCCCAATTCTGTAATACTTCAGAAAACCATTTCTGTACACTCCCGGAATCAGGAAACCGAAGGCGATAGGAATATTCACTGATAGGAATAATTTGTCTTAAAATTCGAAACTTTTCACAAACGAACAATGACCACAATCCTGATTTTCCTGATCCTGAGCATTCCGGTAATTTATATTTCAAGAAAATATATTTTAAACCCAAAAACACATGGATTTTACCGATTCCTTTCCTGGGAGTGCATCTTATGGCTCTTTGCAAATAACTACAAATACTGGTTTGACAATGTCTTTTCAATTCATCAGATTCTTTCCTGGTTTTTCCTGATTCTTTCAATTTATCCGGTGATTTCCGGAACAATCCTCCTGAAAAAGAAAGGAAAACAAAAAGAATCTCAAAGACAGGAAGAACTTTATAAT
>JAFGGF010000382.1 GCA_016930735.1 Prolixibacteraceae bacterium | reverse complement strand
TCGGTTTTTCCAAAACCCACATCGCCGCAAACCAGCCTGTCCATGGGAATGGATTTTTCCATATCTTCTTTTACTGAAATCGTAGCTTTCTGCTGATCAGGGGTATCTTCATAAATAAAGGACGCTTCGAGTTCATTTTGCAGGTATGAATCGACTGTGAATGCAAAACCTTTTTCTGCCTTTCGCTGAGCATATAAAGCAATTAATTCCCGGGCAATGTCTTTAACTTTCGATTTAGTGCGACTTTTTAATCGCTCCCAGGCACCAGTTCCCAACTTATTCAAAGAAGGCTCTGTACCATCTTTGCCCTTGTATTTCGAAATTCTGTGAAGTGAATGAATACTTACGAGAAGTGAATCATTATCTTTATAAACCAGCCTGATCGCTTCCTGAATTTTTCCGTTTGCTTCAGTTTTTACGAGTCCGGCAAATCTGCCAATACCGTGGTCAACATGAACCACATAATCGCCCTGGTGAAGTTTATTCAGTTCTTTTAATGAAACAGTTTCACGCTGCGCCTTTCTGCTACGTAGGTTGAAATGGTGGTACCTTTCAAAAATCTGGTGGTCGGTGTAACAGCAAAGCATTAAATCGTGGTCGATAAAACCTTCGTGGAGGATGAATGAACCGGGCTTAAATTCTATTTTAAGTCCGGTGTCATGAAAAATATCCTGAAGCCTTTCGATCTGTTTTTCCTGTGTTGAAAGGATAATAATCCGGTAACCACTGTCTTTGCAGTTTGTCAGATTCTCACCAAGCAAATCAAAGTTTTTATTAAAAACCGGCTGTTTGGAAGTCTGAAATTCAAATATCTGATCAGGTTTTAAAAAAGAGTTATAACCCAATTCCAGGATTGTAAATCTGTCCAGTTTTGAATCGATATAATCTCCTGAAACCACGAGTTCGGTCAGTTCATCAGAAAGATCATTTTCGGAAACCAGGCTATGCCTGTAAATTGAGTTTACCTGTTCAATAAAAAGGGTCATGTTGTTTCCGGCAATAATATCATCTCCGGATAAAAATTCAATAAATGAAAAGGATTTATCTTTTGAGGTATTTTGCTGAATATTTGGTACAATGGTTATTTTTTGATGGAGTGATTTTGAAATCTGGTTATCGATGTTAAAACTCCGGATTGAATCCACTTCATCGCCAAAAAAATCGATCCGGTACGGATCTTCATTCGAGAATGAAAAAACATCGACAATACTTCCTCTGATCGAGAACTGTCCAGGCTCATAAACAAAATCGACACGTTCAAAACCAAATTCAAACAGGAACTCATTGATAAAACTGATCGAAATTTTATCCCCTTTTGAAAGCTGAAGTGTATTTGATTCAAGGTCTTTACGGGTGATAACCTTTTCGACCAATGCTTCAGGATAAGTTACAACAAAATAGTTTTGTTTTTCATCCGACAGTTTATTCAGGACTTCAGCCCGTAAAACAATATTATCCTGCTCAGGCTGTCCGTATTGTATTGATCGTTTAAACGATGGTGGGAAAAACAGTGTCTGTTCTTTAAATCCGAGGTTGTTCAGGTCATCGAAAAAATAAGCAGCTTCCTCCCTGTCGGTCAGCAGGATAATTATATTCTTTTTAATTTTTTGAAAGAGGTTAGCCAGCAAAGTAGATTTGGAAGAGCCAATAAGGTTTTGCAGGAGAATTTTTCCTCCCGGGGGGGTGTCCAGGCTTTTTACCAGTTCGGGAAACTGCACCTGCCCCTCAAAATATTTCAGAAACTCAACAGCCTCCAATCATCCAAATTTGCGGCAAAGATATAAGAAGTGGTGAGATTTTGAGTAATGAGTATTGAGATTTTGAGAATATAGAGTCAATACCTTAATATTTCATTTAGTCCTGATTTTATCTTTTGTAATTGTTCGTTTGTGATTTGACCGATTTTTTTTACTAACCTTTCTTTTGAAATTGAACGGATATGGAAGATCATCACTTCCGATTTTTCTTTTAATCCATTTTGCTCGTCAGGTTCTAAAATCAGATTTCCTTTATATTCCTTTATTTTGGTAGTTAACGGGCAGGCAATAATAATATTCAGGTATTTATTTAAAACATTGCCACTAACTATCACAATAGGACGAAAACCTTTCTGTTCGCTGCCTTTAACAGGATTCAGGTCAGCATACCAGATTTCACATTGCTTCATGGCTCCAGTTGTTTCATATAGTCTTCCATTCCTTCTTCGGCAATACTTAAAATGTCTTCATCGTTTGCAGCCTGTTTGTATGAATGAATATATTCGGCCCTGACTAATTGATCAAGGTAGATTTGAAGAGCAATTTCAATAATTTTATTTTTAGGGATTGAAAGTTTGTGTGCCATCTCACCTAATTTTTTGAGCAGATCATCCGGTAGTGTACTTGTAAACGTGGTCATTTTTTATGATTTATATTTATAAAGTACAAATATAAATAAAAAATAAGAATTTTTAATAAATCCCATCTCTGCCAATCGGTAGATGAATCCGTATTTCAATGGATGTAAAAAGAGAAAAGGTTATTTGAATAGCCACCACCAACTTCCCCTGATCTGCAATGAGTGGGTGCATAAATGTTATTTATAACAACAAAACTAAGTTAAAAACTCAAGGGTATTAAACACTCATTTCAAACGATTGGTAGGTTAAACCTCCACCTTTTTCTGCTTTTTCCGGTCGTGTTCGTTCAGGAGGATTTTTCTTAACCGTATTGATTTTGGAGTTACTTCAATGTATTCATCCTCACGAATATATTCCATACATTGTTCCAG
>JAFGGF010000381.1 GCA_016930735.1 Prolixibacteraceae bacterium | reverse complement strand
ATCATTTTTCTATTTCGCCTGGCGCGAGATTTTCCGTTCGGCCAACCTGCGAAAAAACATGGCGGCAAAAGGAGTTCTGATATTCCTTGGGCTTTATTTTTCACTGGTTGCCCTGATGCTGGGTTTCAACCTGAATGAATTCATGGGGAAAAGTTATCCGGATCAACCTTTGATTCCGGTATTTAATTCGTTCATTTTTGTTTACATCGGAATTGAATTTGTTATCCGAATTATGGCTCAGGCACTGCCTACTTTCGGATTCCAGCCGTTCCTGATTTTGCCGGTTAGTCGACAACGAATAGCAAAATATATGCTGAATAAGTCGTTGTTGCATTTTTTTAATTTTATGCCTTTACTGTTAATTATTCCATTCACTTTTAAGGTGGCTGTAAAGGAACTGGATACAGTGCAATTGATTGTTTGGTTGATCTCGCTTTACCTGATGATTATAGTAAACCATTTTTTGGCAATTTATATAAAATGGAAGACCAACGAATCAAATGTTGCATTTTACGGTTTTTTGGTTTTAGCCGCCGGTATTTTTGCCATCGATTATTTTGAAATATTCGATATCACCGGGGCATTTGGGAAAATCTACGACTACATTATTCAGAACCCATTATACGTTATTATATTCCCTGTAGTGATTATCGGATTGTATAAATTAAATCACAATTATTTGTGGAGCAGATTCTTCCTCGATGAAATAACCCATAAGAAAAAGAAACAATCGACTCACGATTTTTCCTGGCTGAACCAGGTCGGGAGTTATGGAAAGATGCTTTCGCTGGAAGTAAAAATGATTGCCCGCAATAAACGGCCGCGTACATCAGCTATGATGTCGGTAATATTTATATTCTATGGACTTATTCTTTATAAGGGAAACGAAGGCAATCCTCCTCCTGAATTTGTTTTTGTTTTTGGAGGGATGTTTATGACCGGTATTTTCGGGATGATGTATGGTCAGTTTTTCCCGGCCTGGCACAGCCGTTATTACCCTTTCCTGATGGCGCAAAATGTTAAAATGAAACAGGTGCTGCAATCGGCATTCTTTTTAATGGCAGCCACAAATGTTGTATTTTACCTGTTGTCGTTGGGCTACATGTTTATTAATCCCAAAGTTTTGTATATCCATTTGGTTGTAATGTTGTACAATATCGGGGTGAACAGTTTTGTAATTTTTGCCCTGGGGCTTACCAGCCGTAAATCGATCGACCTTGACCAGAGGGCTATGTTTAATTACCAGGGAATGGGGGCAGCACAATGGCTGATTACTTTCCCGATATTACTTGGACCGATGGCTGTCTTTGGTATCCTTTATGCAATCGCCGGAAGTACAGGTGCTTATATTGGACTGGGAGTTGTCGGGCTGACAGGAATAATTTTCCACCCAAAACTGATCGATTATTTTACCAAAGAATACCTGAACAGAAAACATAAAATGATAGCTGCATATAAAAAATCGTAATTTAAATAAATACCATGATAAAAGTAACTGATTTACAAAAAGCATATAACCAGGTAACTGTACTTGATTTACCTGAGTTGGAAATACAACAAGGAGAGGTTTTTGGCCTTGTCGGAAATAACGGAGCAGGGAAAACTACTTTTTTCTCGCTGGTCCTCGACCTGATCAGGGCAACCAAAGGAAACGTAACGATAAATGAAATTCCGGTGGCTAAATCGGAGGAATGGAAAGAAATTACAGGTGCTTACATCGATGAAAGTTTTACCATTGGCTACCTTACTCCCGATGAGTATTTCGATTTTGTGGGAGAATTGAGGAACATGAATAAAAACGATGTTACTTCATACCTGAATACTTTCACTGAATTTTTTAACGATGAAATTGTAGGCAAAAAGAAGTTTATCCGGGACCTTTCAAAAGGAAATCAAAAGAAGGTGGGTGTTGTTGGTGCCTTAATGGGGCACCCTGAACTTGTTGTACTGGATGAACCTTTTGCCAACCTCGATCCGTCTTCGCAATTTAAGTTGAGGAAAATTATTAAAGAAATTTCGTCAGACCAGGGGAAAACATTCCTTATTTCGAGCCACGACCTTGATAACATTACCGATGTATGTAACCGGATTGTAATCCTTGAAAAAGGCAAAATTGTAAAAGATGTTCCTAAAACCGAAACAACATTAAAAGAACTGGAAGCCTTCTTTACCGGTGAAGAAGTAACAGGATCGGGGTTTCATGATGAATTATAAAAAAATGGAATATTGGGGGATTATTTCACGACGCAACCTTTATTGAATATTTGTTGTCTTTTCAGGAAACTTTAAATCATGCGCTGTTTATTTTCACTTTTATTACTATTATTTCTATGTAATTCAGTTTTGTATTCCCAGAAGATAACCATTGGTATAGAAAACGGCATTAATTTTTCAAATATTTTCGGAGATATAAAAAACGGGAAATGGGATTCTGAAACAGGTTCTGTTAATGGTATTTATTCTCAATTTAATATCAGCGACTGGTTAGCTTTTCAAACAGGTACCAGTTATATTTCATGTTATTATAATAAGTACTCAAAATATTATTATTACACTGATTATTTTGCAAGCAGTTATGCAGACCTTTATAGTTCCATCGCTCCTTCTTCTCATTATTATTACTCTTCTTCAGGGTGGAATTTTAATTTTTTAAGGATTCCGTTCTTTATGAAATTCAAAACTCCGGGAAGGCTGAGTTTTGCAATGGGTGGCGGCCCATATTATTCTTTTTTAGTAAATGATGAATTTACAGGTAAAAATAGAAACCTTTATGAAGAGGATTACGATGAAGATAATTTCCCTGAAAATCACGACTGGGGCTGGATGTTAAACAGTAGCTTGAGCTATTCATTTAATAGTAATATCGAAATTCGTTTATCAGCACAGACATCAAAGGGGAAAAAGACTTTCCTTGAAGATTACGAAGGTAAAAACGGTTCTACTGAATTCACACTCGGAATTGGTTATAACATTGGGGCTTCAAAAGAGAATGGTTTTTCGAAAAAAATGAATAACGATTCAACAAAAACAAGAGTAGAAATTCTACCTTTTTCAGGAATTGTAATTTCGAGGACCAGCAATCCTGATTACAGAAAAAAATACTTGGGTTCCACAGGATCTACTGCCGGTGTTCTGGTAAAAATGGCGCTTGATAATACGGTTTCATTTGTTACAGGAGCCTTATATGAAAGAAAAGGCTACCATCTTGAAAAATTCGGGAATACCGATTTTTTGTATATTCCCTCAGAAGACGAAATCACATCAAAATTTATTGATACCAATACAGAACTGGATTACCTGACATTTCCGTTTTTATTTGACCTGAAGTTTGGCAAACAACTGATACTTCATGTGAATTTTGGAGCTTATTATTCTCTTTTACAGAATGTTATTGTGCGAGGAAATAATACTCAGACAAATACAGGCAATACATCATATTCTGTAGAAAGGACATATATTTATTATAAAAATACAGGATGGTTTAAGGATAAAGATGCTGGAGTGTTGGCAGGATTCCGTTTTGAATACCCATTATTTTCTTTTAGTAATATTTTTATTGGTGCCAATTTTACCAAAGGATTTAAAAATGTTTTGGATTACGACCCAAAAGAATACCGTTTGTTTGGAGAAGGGCAGGAAATTTTTAATACTTCTTGTTCCATTATGTTTGGTTTAACATTTTCAACTTTTAAAACATTTGTAAAATGAGGAAGTTAATCCTGTTATTTCTTATCATACTGCTATGTTATTCGTGTGATAAATATCCCTTTCCAGGCTCGAAAATACTTGAAGATGTGGATTTTCAACTGATCGGTAACGACCAGCAAGTGAAAGCAGGTGATTATTTCCCCGATAGCGTGGGTGTTATTATTGATATGGAATCTGTTATTATTGAAGGGGAGAAAGAATTCAGAATGGAAATTGAGGTGACTGAAGGAGAGGGAACTGTTGATCAGCAGATTGTTTATTCGAACAGGAATGGCAGAATGCTCACACGTTGGAAAACCGGAAAAAATTCAAATGAACAAAAATTAAAAGCGAAAATATACGACTCGCAAAACAGGTTTCTCACTGAAACACGGATTTCAGGGATAAGTTATTTTTCTGGAGGATGGAACCTGATTTCAAGTGGTTTGCTAACAAAAATCGATGACCTGATTATTGATACAATGAATCATCGTTCTGTAATGGTTGCCAATGGGAATATGTATAAAAATGGCGAAGATTTTTTTCATTGGGAACTGATTAATTCATCATTCTCAGGAAGTGTTATATGCCTTGAGGTTGACAGCAAGGGAATATTGTATGCCGGTGCCGGGCAGGGAAGATTGTATAAAAGCTCCGATTGGGGCGAATCATGGAGCCAATGTACAAAACCAATCCCTGAAAACAATGGAGATTATCAATTATCAGTGTCTTCTGATGATTACTTCTGGGCGTATAGGCAATCATTTGGAATCTGGTGTTCAAAGGACAGAGGCATTAGTTGGCAACGGGATACAGTGGGATTGGCATATTCAAGTATTATGGGAGGGGTTTATCGGTTGAATGATGGATCACATATTTGTGTTGCCCAGTCTCAAATGCAGATTTTTCGTACATGGGACGACGGTTTAACCTGGGAGCAAATGAACTCCCCGGAAGGAGTAAGAAGTTGTTATGTTACTAATTATAGCGAAATTGTAATATTAGCTGAAAGGAATGGTTATACAATATTTAAGTCTTCAGATTTTGGAGTGACTTATAAAACAATTAGAAGCGTAACCCCTTCTCATTTAATTTTTCCGATTGGAAATAATTTTGGTATGCTCGAAAATCAATATTATTTGTATATACCTGGTTCACATGTGTATAAAACTTCTGATTTTGAAACATTTGAGTCACTTCTTATTGCCGATGATCAACGTTATTTATATATTGATCACCGCGGGACTTTATTTGTTTGCGGGAATTCGGATCAACCAGTGTATATTCTGCCAAACTAAAATCAGACATTCACATTTCTCCGATTATTTACAAAGTTGTTTATTGCCTCTTTTTTAGTAAATTTATTGCAACTTACTAATTTGCAGTAAAGATTATGGAATCTGAAAAACTCACCACAAAACAAGCTTTTGCAAGGGCGGCTGACCTTTGCAGCAAAAGCGAAAAAAGTTCCCCGGAAATGAAAAAGAAACTGATGGAATGGGGACTCGACAAGTACGATGCTGAAGCAGTTGTGGAAGAGTTGAAACAGGAAAAATTTATTGATGATGACAGGTATGTAAAAGCTTATGTTCGCGATAAATTCAAAATAGGTAAGTGGGGCAGGATAAAAATCAGATATTACTGCAGGCAGAAAGGGTTGCCCGGCGATTTAATCGAAACCGGTCTTAAAGAAATAGAAGAAGAAAGCTATGTTAAATTGTTACTTCAGACCATGAGTCAAAAGGCAAAATCCATAAATAGTAAAAACCGGTTCGATAGAATGGCAAGAATTATCCGGTTTACCCAGAACAGGGGATTTGAACCTGAATATATCCACAGGCATTTGAATGAAGTAGTGAAAGATTAAATATCTCTCCATTGTTCGGTAAAATATAATTTTACTATTTTAATTATTGTTTAAACATTCCTGCAAGCCGGGTTCGGTTATTTACGTTTACTTTCCTGTAAATGCTTGATAAATGATCGCGTACAGTTACAGGTGTAATAAAAAGTTTTTCAGCAATTTCTTTGTTGGTTTTACCTTCACAAATCAGAAGGATTATTTCCTGCTCCCTGTTTGTAATTTTGTATTTTTCAAAAAATACCTGTCTTGAGTTTTTTTCTTCAATATTTAAATTTGTTTTAAATACTTTTTTTAAGAATAAAGTATTTGTCAGGTTAAAAATCAGCGCCAATATTCCCAATCCAAGCATTTGGATATCTTCGTGCATCCGGTGTACCGGGAAATTTATTAAACGTAATAAGAACAGGATAAATGCATAAAACAGAAAAAACCAGCCAACAGCTTTAATCCATTTTTTTTTAATTATTTCATTTTTAATTGTATTCCTGATTTGGATAAATGAGCCAAAAACAAATGAAAAAAACAGGATAAAATGTATAAATGTAATAGAATAAGTATTTAAATGAATTATTTCAGAAGAGTCTGAAAACGGAATGATGATCCATAAAATATAAACGATAAGAAACCCAATGAAAAGATTGTTAATCCATGAAGGAATTTTTTTGTTTTTAAGTTGATAAATGAAGAAAAGAAACCTGTTTCCAATAAATAACCTGATAACTGCAAGGGGGAAAATCAGGTACCAGAATACAGGTCTGAACCATAGGTCGTAAAAAACATCCGAAATAATAGTTTTAAAAAATGCTTCGAGGATATGGATAAAAATTATAAGATTAATTCCCAGCAATATGGCAGTATAGGTTTTAATTGCTTTTAACTGTAATGTTTTATACAATGAAACCGAAATATAAATAGCTACCAGTCCAATACTGAAGCTTAAAAAATGTGCAAAATGAGCCAGTTCAATCATTTTATTTTTTTATTGGCCTGGGCTGAATTTATAACTCAAAATAACATCCATTAGAAGGATTATACAAATAATTTCATTGCCGATCCGCAAAAATCCTTAAAGTACTCTTTTTTCTGTATCCTACAAATGTAGGAATTTTCATTTCTAATATTTTTTATATGAGGCTGGTACATTTTACCCCAACCAAATGCGCATAAATTTAAGTCACCTTATTTTATTTTAAGCGTCATATAAAAAATTGAAATATATGAATTTTAGAATTTCTTTGCTTGTCCCATTATTTCTTTTCCTGTTAGTTGCGGGATGTAAAAATGAAACGAGCAATAAAAAATCTATCAGGGAGATAGCTGGTAAAATCAGTTATTTTGAAAACAACCTGAATGTCCATATTACTGAAAACGGCAGTCCGAAACAGAGCGGTGAAAAAGCTACACTGAAAGACCGGATGGCCAATGCCAAAGCTGCCGGGTTAGACATAACACTGATCGACAATTATAAAATTGAATGGCAAAAAAGTTATGGTTATTTAAAAAATGGAAATCCGGATAAAATAAATGAAAATACGGTATTTCAAAGCGGGTCGGTATGCAAGTTCGTTACAGCATTAATTATTATGCATTATGCCGAAAAAGGCATTTTTGATTTGGACACCGACATCAACGATTATCTGACTTCGTGGAAAATGCTGGTAAATGCATTTAACAGAAACATTCCTGTAACCGTCAGGCATTTATTATCGCATCAGTCCGGTTTACCCGGAACAAACTTTGGCCGTGATACTGCAGTTGAGATGCCGACCATACCGCAAATTCTTGATGCCAGTTACCCGGCGAAAAATGAACCTGCCTATCCGGTTTTTACTCCCGGCGAAAAATGGGCTTATTCAAACATTGCTTATGTCGTATTACAGTTGATCTTAGAAGATACGTTTCAGAAATCTTTTAATGATATAGCCCGTGAGATTATTTTCGAGCCCTTAAAAATGGATCATTCAACATTTCAATATCCACTGCCAGATAACCTGGCGGCAAACATGGCTTTTCCCCATTCATCGGAAGGCGAACCACGACAAGTTGTTCAGGACAGCCGGGCACGGGCTCAGGGTGGAATGTTCACAACCACAACCGATATGGCAAAATTGCTGATTGAAGTTATGAACTCCTATCATGGCAAATCAGAAAAAATAGTCAACCAAAAAACCTTACGTGAAATGGTTACACCCCAGATCGCTTTGCCTATCGGAGCTTTTGGCATTCCGCTCGATAACGGCCTGGGTATATTTCTTGAAGGCGGCGATAAATACTTATCTTTGGTTCATCCGGGGCACAGTTACCCGGGATCATACTTCTTTATCCTCGCTTTCCCTGAAACAGGACAGGGAATGGTTTTGGCACAAAATGACAATTCAGGCGACCTGCTCGATATGGAAATAGTTTCGGCCCTGGCTGAATTGTATAACTGGCCAGGCGGACAATATTTTAAATAAACTTCAATTTCAGGACAATGAACAGAAAACTACACATTATAACCTTGCTTGTTTTGTCAGCCCTGATGGTTGCATGTCGGAACAATAATCCGGGGAAAGGCGTTGGGAGCAACCAACTAAAAGGTTCGCCCGATAAGGTTGAAATCCCTTTTGAGTTTAACGGGATGAACATTATAGTGAAAGCCACGATGAACGATGTAAAAATAAACCTGCTGATCGATAATGGTGTGATGTGGGATGAACTTTGGTTTTTTGGAAACGAACAAACCGATAGTTTAGGGTTCATTTACGGTGAAGATGTTAATATTACAGGGGCAGGCGAAGGCGAAGGAATCGATTCCGAAACTGCATCGTGCCCCAATATTGAATTCAATGGAATAATTTTTAAAGACCAGCCTGCCATTGTAAGCCCTCCCGAACAGGGTTTTTATAAAATGTTTCCCGGAATAGCGGGCCAGCTTTGTGGCATGTTCTTTAAAAATTTTATCACTGAATTCGACTTCGATAAACAATTGGTGGTATTACATCCAGAAAATAAATTTAATTCAAAGGCTTTCGATTGTAGCCTTAAAATGGAACCCGACTCCAGTGGTTCGTATAGTATTCCGGTTAAAATCAGCTTCAATAATAAAACAACCAACACCCGGCTTTACATCGACCTGGGAGGTATTTATCCGGTTTCACTTGTTTTAAACGAAACATTTCAGGTAAGTGAGGGCGAGGAGAAAACACTTTTAGGCTATGGCGCGTCAGGCCCGATTTATGGTTTCGAAAGTACAATCGATTTTATTAAAGTCGGAATGTTTGAAATTCAAAACGTGGAGGCTGTATTTACCGAAGACGAAACCGGTGGAGGCCATACCAACCTGACTGTTGGATTGCCATTGCTTATGAATTTCAACCTCGCTTTCGATTACTTCAAAAATGTTTTATATCTGAAGGCAAATCATAATTATCAAAAAACGGCTGAACTTTATCCTGACACAGGAAATAGAGCCATACAACTGAATTCAGCGGATGAAGATGAACGTGTGAAAAGCATTGAAAACTCATTGGTCGATATGCATTCAATTGAAAACTGGTTGTATAAAGATCATTACGATACCCTGCAAACAAATAATTTGCAGGAACAAATGACAAAGCTCAACATTCCGGGTGTAAGTATCGTGTTGATGAATGATTTCAAAATTGAATGGGGCAAACAATATGGTGTAAAAAGAGCCGATACAAAAGAATTGGCTACCGGCAGCACGGTTTTTCAAAGTGGTTCTGTTACCGAGTTTTTATCTGATATCCTTGTTTTACAACTAACGGAGCAAGGTAATCTTGATCCGGATACAGATACAAATTCGCACCTGAAATCATTGAAAATGCCGGTACATGAATCCGGGGAAAAAGTTACGCTTTGAACGGAGCCGTAATAATGACCAACGGGATGAGAGGGCAGGAACTGATGATACAACCAATGCCTGCTATTGCATAAGAATATCACTGTAGAAATGTTTTAAAAAAAAACGAATGAAAAGGATTCAAGAATATTCTATAAGAAAAATAATCAGGCTACCTCTTTTGAAAATTATTATTGGAGGGCTTTTCTGCATCGTAATACCTGTTTTAATTAATAAACCGGTACTGGATAACTTATTCCGCATGTTGGCATTCAGCGATGACCTGAACAGGTTGGCCAGAGTTTCAATTTCTACTCTTATTCTGATGCCTCTGTTCTATCGTTTCCTGTTTTCAAAACTCGAAAACAGAAAGGTTACCGAATTGAATCTGGGAGGTTCAACTATCGCCGTTATAAGCGGTTTT
>JAFGGF010000380.1 GCA_016930735.1 Prolixibacteraceae bacterium | reverse complement strand
TTTATTTTTATAAAAGAAATAAAAATGCAGATGATTATTTTGTTGGTGGCCGTAAAATGGGAGCCTGGCATATCGGCTTATCGGTAGTTGCCACCGATGTCGGAGGTGGATTCTCTATTGGTTTGGGAGGCCTGGGTTTTGCAATGGGATTATCAGGAAGTTGGTTGCTCTTTACAGGATTGATAGGCGCATGGACCAGCGCAGTTTTACTGATACCAAAGGTTTCATCCATCGCAAAAAAGAAAAACCTGCTCTCATTTCCACAATTTCTGAAGAACAGTTTCAATGCACGGGTGGCTCTGACTGCAGGAATAATTTCAGCCATCGGATACCTGGGTTTTACCAGTTCACAAATATTGGCAGGTGCCAAACTGGCATCAGCATCTTTTGATGGGTTGAGTTTAATCCAGGCTCTTGTTATAATGGGAGTAATTGCTGTTGTTTATACTGTTGCCGGAGGACTGAAAGCAGTTATTTATACCGATACAATCCAATGGGCATTGTTAATGTTTGGGCTTGTATTTATTGCTCTGCCTTTCAGTTATCACGCGATTGGAGGGATAGAGGTTATTAAAAAAACTCTTCCTCCTTCTTTTCTTGGATTTTCAAATGTGAGTTGGCAGCAGGTTCTGAACTGGTTTATAACTATCTTACCTATTTGGTTTATCGGAATGACCTTATACCAAAGGATTTACGCTGCAGGAAATATAAAAACTGCAAGGAAAGCATGGTTTATTGCCGGACTTTTTGAATATCCTGTAATGGCATTTTCAGGAGCTTTGTTAGGAATGTTTGCCAAGGTTGCTTTTGAAAACGGAATCATAACTGTTAATGATTTTGGTGGAGGAAATACTGTTGATCCGGAATTGGGATTACCTCTGCTTCTGAAAACAATTTTACCGATAGGTTTTACCGGGATAATCCTGTCTTCCTATTTTTCAGCAATCATGTCAACAGCCGACAGTTGTTTGATGGCTGCTTCAGAAAATTTTATTACAGATATTTTTAAAATAAAATCTTCGAACAGAATACTACGGTGGTCGCAGTTAACCACTTTGGCGCTTGGAATCCTTGCATTAATTATTTCCCTCTGGGCTCCCAGTGTCCTGGATCTGATGTTATATTCTTATGCTTTTATGGTTTCCGGGTTATTTGTGCCGGTACTGGCAGCCATTTTCCACAGGAATCCCAACAGTATGGGGGCTTTCTGGGCAATGATTCTTGGCGGAAGCACTACTCTCATTCTGACAATTACTCAAATAAAATTACCTTTTAAACTGGATCCAAATATTTTTGGTATTTCAATTTCACTTTTTACTTATTTGCTTATTTCAGTTTCTAAAAAAAACATACCTTAAACCAATAGCACCTGATTAATCCCTATTTTTGCTTTTCAATTTTAAACAAATGAGAAACAAAGATTTTCTGGGTATTGGTTCGGCATTGGGAGCCGCATTTTTCTGGAGCTTTTCATTTATCTGGTTTAAAATTGCTTATGAAGCTTATCAGCCAATTACAGTAGTAATCTTCAGATTAACGATTTCAGCTGTCCTGATCTTAGCTATTGCTGCCTGGTTGAAAAGGCTGCAAAAACCGCAATGGAAAGATTTTAAACTCTTATTCATGATGGCATTTTTTGAACCATTTATATATTTCCTAGGAGAAAGTTATGGTTTAAAATACGTTTCATCAACTGTTGCAGCAGTTATTGTAGCTACAATCCCGCTGTTAACACCCATTGCTTCATGGTATTTCCATAAAGAAAAAGTAAGATGGATGAATATTGCAGGAATGTTTCTTTCATTTACAGGAGTTGCATTGGTTGTGTTAAACGGTTCTTTCCGATTTGAAGCATCGCCTGTTGGTGTTGGACTGGAGTTTTGTGCAGTCCTTGCAGCTATTGCTTATTCCATTGTCCTGAAAAACCTGGCAACAAAATACAATACCCTGACTATCATTGCCTGGCAAAATATTTTTGGAATTTTGCTTTTCCTTCCTATTTGGCTAATAGTCGATTTTAAAGGATTTATTGAAATCCCCTTCCACTACAGAGCATTCCGTGCCATTGTTTTGCTTGCTGTTTTTTCTTCAACACTTGCTTTTGTCTTTTTTACCGATAGCATCCGGAAATTAGGAGTGAACCGATCCAATAGTTTTATAAACCTGATCCCGGTATTTGTTGCCATCCTATCTTTTTTTATTCTGAAAGATAAATTAACAGTTCAGAATATTACAGGAATTGTAGTTGTTGTTTCAGGACTGTTCCTTGCCCAGGCTAAAAGAAGAAAACCCGGTAAAAACCGGAAAGCCTTTGAAGTTCACAACATATAATAAATCCCAATTTATTTCCTGTTGATTAATGACAATTGACCAATGACAATAATTGAATATAAAACACCTGAAGAATTAAAACTACTGACTGACAAAACCCGCTGGGAAACAAATGTATTCCTGAAAAAATTGAAAAAGAAAAAGCCAAAAAATCTGGATGATATAGTCCATAAAATGCACAACGAAGCTTTTGCCGAATTTGATTGCCTCGACTGTGCAAACTGCTGTAAAACAATTGGTCCGAGGCTGATATTCAAAGATATTGAAAGACTTGCAAAATTTCTGAAAATAAAACCTTCGGAATTTATTGATCAATATATAAAGGTTGATGAAGACAACGATTATGTTTTCAAAGACCACCCCTGCCCTTTCCTTTTGCCCGATAACTATTGTTTGGTTTACGAACAACGGCCCAAAGCTTGCAGGGAATATCCTCATACCAACAGGAAACGTTTTTACCAGATATTGCAATTAACACATAAAAACTGCGAAACCTGCCCTGTAGTTTTCAATATTATTAAAGATGTAAAGAATATTGACTTTTAATGTTTATCTTTATATATCAACCTCAAAATTAACGATATGGGATATATGGGTCTGGGTATGCAAAGCTGGATTACCCGTTTAAAACCACAAAAGTTCCTTTCAAAAAGAAGCAAGCAGGACGGGGGTGGAATGGAAAAAATGTTTGGCATTGAAGTAAAAGATTATTACCATCTCAAACACCGCGATTTAAAAAGGTTACTTGAAAAGGAAGGTTCCGAGGAATACAAAAAACAATTATTAAAAACACTGATCAATGAGAAAAGAGCGGTTTTAATAACAAACATCCTGGTTTATATTATGTATCGATCATTTTAATTCTGGTTGCATTCAGGCTTGTGCCTAAAATAAACCAGATTACTTGAAACAATTAATAATTTTACAATTTTGCAGACCCTTTAAATACAGTTTGAAAACTGCTTAAAATAAATAAATATCTTTGGCGTTAATTAAAAGAAAGAATAAAACACGGATGGCTCAAAAATACATTATCATTTTACTTCTGGCCCTTATTGTAAAACTCAGCCATGCACAAATTGGAGGCGAAAGCACCTATCAATTCCTGGATCTTACCAATTCAGCACGAATTGCTGCATTAGGCGGGACACAGGTTGCCATCAGCGATTCAGAAGACCTTAACCTTCCATATTACAATCCATCATCTTTGGCAGCCGGAATGTCAAATCAGGTATTATTCAATTTTGTAAACTATTTCGCCGATATAAATTTCGGTTACGTTTCGTATGCAAGAACCTTTGAAGGCATAGGAAATTTTGCATTGGGAATGCATTATATCAATTATGGAAAATTTATTGAAGCTACAGAAACAGGAACTGTAACAGGCAACGAGTTTAAAGCTGCTGAATATGCTATGAATATTATATATTCCAACCAGTATAAAAGGTTGAAATACGGAGTCAACCTGAAACCTGTCTTTTCGGTTTTTGAAAGTTACAATTCATTTGGAATAGCCCTTGACCTGGGTATTAGTTACAGCAGTAAAAACGAGCTGACAAATGTGGGACTTGTGGCAAAAAACATTGGAACTCAGATTTCAACTTATTACCAAAATGGTGAAAGAGAACCTATTCCGTTCGATATTCAGGCAGGAATTTCAAGCAGGCTGTCACATGCCCCGGTTGTATTACATGCTACATTGCAGCACCTTAATAACTGGGATCTTGCCAATCCTGAACCTGATGAAGAAGAAGCCAATGAAATATTCGTTTACGAACCACAGGAAAGTTTTGGAAAACAACTGATGCGGCACATGGTTTTTGGCATAGAACTGCTTCCCTCAAAAAATTTCACCATCCGTGCCGGATATAACTACCAGCGCCGCCAGGAGTTAATGATGGAGGATCATGCATCAACCGTTGGATTCTCTTTGGGCTTTGGTGTACATATTAAAAGATACCGGCTCGATTTTGCGACATCCCGTTTCCACCTTGCCGGCTCATCCAACCTGTTTTCTCTCGCTATTAACCTCAACGAAGCTTTCTGAAAATTCCTTTTATCATTCTTTAAAAAGAAACTTATCTTTGTGCATACCTGATAAAAAAGTCATGCAGAATAAAAAAATTATAATTGCCATTGATGGATTTTCATCGTGTGGAAAAAGTACACTTGCCAAATCGCTTGCCTGTGAACTGGGTTATGCCTATATCGATAGTGGTGCAATGTACAGAGTAGTTACACTTGTGGCTCTGCAAAATAACTGGATATCCAATGGAATCTCCGATAAGGAAAAGATAATTAAAGGATTAGAAAACATTTCAATTTCTTTTAAATTTATAAGGGAAACCGAAAAAAACACTACTTTCCTGAATGGTAAAAATGTGGAAGAACAAATCAGGATGTTGGATGTTTCAAATAATGTAAGCCCGATAAGCGCAATTAAAGAAGTCAGGCAGGAAATGGTAAAATTCCAGCGCCAGATGGGAGAGGAAAAGCGAATAGTAATGGATGGCCGTGATATAGGGACTGTCGTTTTCCCTCAGGCTGAATTAAAAATTTTCATGACTGCTTCGCCTGAAATAAGGGCACAACGTCGTTTTGATGAGTTAATTGGCAAAGGACAAAAAGTGTCGATGGAAGAAGTTATAAAAAACATAAACGAGCGCGATTTTATAGATCAAAACCGGAAGGAAAGCCCGCTGAGGAAAGCCGATGATGCCATTGTCCTGGATAACAGCAACTACACATTGGAAGGGCAGCTTGAATGGGCTTTACAAAAAGCAAGAGAGGTAATTGAAGCCAATGAAAATTGAAATCGATAAAAGTTCAGGATTTTGTTTCGGTGTTGTAAATGCAATTAAAATAGCCGAAGAATCGCTCAAAAAAGAAGGACAGCTTTTTTGCCTTGGCGACATCGTCCATAACGGAGAGGAAATTCACCGGCTCGTAAAAATGGGCTTGATAACCGTTTCGCGCGAGGAATATTTTACACTGAAAAATTGTTCGGTACTAATCCGTGCTCATGGCGAACCTCCGGAAACCTATAAATATGCCTCAGAAAATAATATCACCCTGATTGACGCAACATGCCCGGTTGTAATAAAACTTCAGAAGAAAATTAAAAAAGCGTATGAAGAAAGTAAATTGAATAAAGGGCAAATAGTAATTTACGGTAAAAAGGGTCATGCTGAGGTTGTTGGTCTGAACGGACAAACCAACAATGAAGCAATTATTCTCGAAGGTGAACAAAACCTGAATATGATTGATTATACAAAACCTGTAACTTTTTTTTCACAAACCACCAAATCGGTTCATGAATTTAACAGGTTGACTGAAAAAATAAAATCAGAATTAAATGATCATGTTCCATTCAAAATAAATGATACCATTTGCAGGCAGGTAGCCAACAGGGTTCCGAAACTTGAAAAGTTTGTATCAGAATATGAACTTATTTTGTTTGTTTCAGGGAAAAAAAGCTCAAACGGCAGGTTCCTTTTTGAAACCTGCCGGAAAAAAAATCCCAATACCCATTTTATTTCAACCCTGGAGGAACTGAAACCTGAATGGCTTTCCAACGTTAAATCGGTTGGTATTTGCGGTGCAACCTCTACTCCTCAATGGCTGATGGAAAATGTAGCGGATTGGGTGGAAAAAAACAGTTAAAATGCAACGGGCAAAAATATATTCAATTCTTTTTTTGCTGAATATTTTTTTCAGCCTGAATTCTTTTTGTCAACCCAACCTTCTTAAAAACATCGATGATATCAGTCAATTAAAAGCAAACCTGTTCCGGAAAAAAGCACTGTTTACAGAAAACCGGAATTACAGCGATTATGAACTTGTCTATCAACGTCTTGACTGGAAAATCAATCCTGAAATAAAATATATAAAAGGAGCTATTACTTCATATTTTAAAATTCTCAATCCTGATTCCGAATCTATCCAGTTCGACCTTGTCCAAAATTTAGCAGTCGATTCAGTCAAACACCGGGGTAATTTAATCGGCTTTAAACATAGCCAGGACATCGTGGAAATAACTTTTAACGAAAGTTTTAATTTAACCGGAGTTGATTCTTTAACCATTTATTATAAAGGCATTCCTGATGAAACCGGTTATGGTTCTTTCGTACAAAGCAAGCACAATGAAATCCCTGTAATCTGGACCCTTTCAGAACCATATGGTGCCAGAGACTGGTGGCCTTGTAAACAAAGCCTTTCCGATAAGATCGATTCAATTGACATTATAGTAACGAGCCCTGAATTATACCGCACGGCAAGCAACGGAGTTCTGATTTCAGAAACAACAGATAACGGAAACCGGAAAATGCACTGGAAACATCGCTTTCCTATTGCAACTTACCTTGTTGCAATTGCAGTAACAAACTATGCAAGTTATTCCGACTTTGTGGATCTACAGGATGAAAATAAAATTGAAATTCTGAATTACGTTTACCCTGAAAATCTGGAATCAACCAGAGAAAAAACTTCTCGATCCGTTGAAATTATGGAGTTATATAATGAACTTTTTGGAGTTTATCCTTTCGCTGAAGAAAAATATGGTCATGCCCAGTTTGGATGGGGAGGAGGTATGGAACATCAAACCATGAGTTTTATGGGAGGTTTTGGTTTTGACCTGATCGCCCATGAGATGTCACATCAGTGGTTTGGTGATTATATTACTCTTTCAAGTTGGCATGACATCTGGCTTAATGAAGGTTTTGCAACATGGGTGACCGGTTTGGCATACCAAAATTTACTGGAAGGAGTATGGTGGCCGGTATGGAAACAGCAACTTGTTGAAAGGATTACATCTGATTCAGGAGGATCGGTTTATGTCACGGATACAACAAGTGTTTCCAGGATATTCAACGGGAGGTTATCCTATTCAAAAGGAGCTTATTTACTGCACATGCTCAGATGGCTATTAGGTGACGAGGTTCTTTTTAGCGCGATTAATAATTATCTGAATGATCCAGCCATTGCCAATGGATTTGCTTCTCAACAGCAACTTGTCAGTCATTTGGAAATCGAATCAGATACAAGCCTGACAGAGTTTTTTAACGACTGGTATTACGGTGAAGGATTTCCGACTTATTCATTGTATTATTCGCAAAACAATGAGAATGTACTCAGGATAAATCTTTATCAAAAAACTTCTCATGAATCAGTTGATTTTTTTGAAATGCCTGTTCCTGTCAGATGTTACAACCAAAATAAAACCGACTCTGCTGATTTCAGATTGAATCATACAGCAAATAGGCAGGAGTTTTATGTCGATCCTGGTTTTAAGGTCGCCAGTGTTAAAATTGACCCTGATCTTTGGCTCATATCAAAAACTGATCAATCACTTGGAGTTCCCTGGCTTCAGAACGATTCCGATATTATAATTTATCCGAATCCGGTTAAGGACTTACTTTCAATTTTTGTTCCTTCGAAAGAAGAAATATTACAAATAAATATATTTAATTCTTCCGGAAAATTATTAAAACAAATTTCAGGCGACTTTAACAAAATTGATGTTACTGATATGCCATCTGGAATTCTTCTTATCCAGGCTCAAACTCGCACAAAACAGCAAATTCAAAAAATAATAAAACTATAATTACCATTTAAAAAGGATGGTCTGTTTTAAATCAGGATGAAGGCTAAGTGGCACCGGACTGATTCCTGCTACGCTTTCAACCAGTTTTTTTTCTTCATCGGAATAACCTTTATTTGGAAATTTAAATTCAACCATCACCTCGGCAACACGCCTCGGATTTGAAGCCATTATTTTTGTTACCTCTACTTCAGTACCTTCTATATCGATGTTATTATCGCGGGCTTTTATCCCCATAATTGTCATAATACAACTGCCCAAAGATGTAGCCAGTAAATCGGTAGGTGAGAAAAATTCTCCCTTCCCCTGATTATCGGTTGGTGCATCGGTAATTACTTTGTTCCCAGACTGAAGATGTTCATTTTCAGTCCTTAATTCTCCAAGGTAAATAGTTTTTATTGTTGCCATCTTATATTGTTTTATTATAAATTAATTCGTTTGTCTAATCCTAAATATACAACTATTTTAGCACCCTATTTCAAATATTATGAAACGACCATGATAAAAATCTTTACACAAAAAAGCATGATTATAATTATCATGGGAGCTCCATCTGTTACTTTAAAAAATATACAATTATAAACAGATGAAACCGGAAAAAAGAATAATTGACTTCATTAAAGAACATCATGTTCTGACACTGGCTACTTCAAATCAGAATATTCCCTGGTGTGCAAATTGTTTTTACGCATTTATAGAGGATGAGAATTGCCTGGTTTTTACTTCAGATGATGACACCAAACATATTAAAGAAGTTGATTCAAATCCTGAAGTGGCCGGAAGTATTGTCCTTGAAACTAAAATTGTGGGTAAAATCCAGGGAATTCAATTCCGGGGAACAATGCAAAAACCTGAAGGAGAGCTGGCTAAAAAAGCAAAAAAAATCTACCTGAAAAGATTTCCCTATGCGGCTCTAATGAATACCTCACTTTGGGTATTACATCTCAAATATATCAAAATGACAGACAACCGATTGGGTTTCGGGAAAAAACTGTTCTGGGAAAAATAAAAAGTTATTTATTTTCAGTCAATAGAAAAAAGCTCGGTTAAATGTGGTAGAAACCAGAATATATTTATATTCGTAGCACCTTATAAATAATAAGTAACACGATGTCGGTATCACGTTTTGGTGTTTCGCTGGAAGAAGAATTATTAAATGCATTGGATGACTATGTAAAAGACAACCAGTTTGCAAACCGTTCGCAGGCAATCCGACATTTGATTGAAAAATATCTGGCAGAAGAAAAATGGAAATGCGATAACATTGTTGCCGGAGCAGTTACATTGGTTTATGCCTATCAGAAAAAAGAAATTCAGGCAAAAATTACAGAGATTTATCATCAGTATAAAAATGAAATTTTATCTACCCAGTGTTTTCTCCTGAACGAAATCAATTGCCTTGAAATTATCGCAGTTAAAGGACCATCGCGGTTGTTAACCAAGATTTCGGAAAAATTAATCAGTATTAAAGGTATTCAGCATGGGAAACTGGTTATGAGTAAGGCATAATTTTTTTATACAAATGGTAACACGAATTTATAATTTGATAACACGATTTACAAATAATATGCGAAGATTTTTAATGATTGGATTGATTACAGCTCTTTCAGCAACAGTTCTGAAAGCCCAGGAAATTAATGGGAAAGTCACTGAAAAAGATTCCGGAGAACCTTTGGTAAATGCAACAATTATTATACAAAAAATCAGGAAAGGAACTGTTACTGATGAAAAAGGTTTTTATAGT
Source organism: Prolixibacteraceae bacterium (assembly GCA_016930735.1). Lineage (GTDB taxonomy): Bacteria > Bacteroidota > Bacteroidia > Bacteroidales > Prolixibacteraceae > JABMQB01. The sequence goes on along the minus strand of JAFGGF010000380.1, from coordinate 6,788 downwards.
TTATCGGATATTAAACCTGGCAATTATATTATTGAAGTAAGATTTGTTGGGTACCAGACAAGTGAAAAACATGTTAAGATAGAGGAAGGGAAATCGTTGGAAATAAATTTTATTTTAATCCCGGAAACTTATTTTCAGGAACAGGTAGTTGTAACTGCCAATAAACTGGGAATAGACCGCGATAATGCTCCCCTGAACGTAACGGTTATAAACCAGCATGAAATTGAACAAAGTTCTGAATCAAATATACTTCCCGTTATCAGTTCGAAAGTTCCCGGATTATTTGTTACCGAACGTGGTGTTGCGGGTTTTGGTGTTTCGCCTGGTTCAGCAGGAAAAATAAGCATTCGCGGAGTTGGAGGAGGTAAAAGTTCATTCCCCGTATTATTATTGATTGATGGGCAGCCTCAGTTTATGGGAATTTTCGGACATCCAATTCCTGACACATATGTTTCTTCCGATATTGATAAAGTGGAAGTTCTGAAAGGACCGGCAAGTGTACTTTACGGAACCAATGCAATGGGAGGAGTTATAAACCTGATCACCCGAAAACAAAAAGAACAGGGTTTCAGTCTGAAAGGAAGGCTAATGTATGGTTCATTTAACACGCAAAAATATTCAGCATCTGCCGGTTACAAAACCGACAGTTTTAGTATAACAGCATCGTATAACCACGACCAGACAGACGGGCACCGACCCAATTCAGATTTTAATATCAATAATGGGTATCTGAAAATCAATTATGAAATTAACCACCATTTTACCCTTTCTGCCGATGTAAATCACAGCATTTTCGAAGCATACGACCCGGGCTCGATCTATTATGAAAATCCTGAAGAATATAACAATAAAAGCCATTGGGTTGACATTATCCGTACAAACAGCTATTTCACACTTTCAAACAAATTTAAAAAAATGGAAGGTGGATTGAAAGCTTATTACACTTATGGAAATCACAATTTGTATGATGGATGGAAATCGATCGATGAAAATATTGGACTCAGTTTTTACCAGGGTCTTAAACTTTTTGAAAATAACCTGATCAGTTTTGGGCTTGAAATAAAAAAATACGGAGGAAAAGGCGATGCAGCCAGTCTTGGAACTTTAAGTGGAAACTGGGTTGATGTTAACGAAACCGGAGTTTACCTGATAGCTCAGCACCGCTTTTTTAACCGATTGACGTTAAATTCAGGAGTAAGGCTTGAAAATAATTCCCTTTTCGGGGAAGAATGGGTTCTGCAGTTTGGAGCCGCTTTTGATGCTTCAGTAAATACAAAACTGAAAGCTTCTGTTTCAAAAGGATTCAGAAGCCCGACTGTAAGAGAGCTTTATCTTTTCCCGGTTGCCAACGCCGGATTAAAACCTGAAACCATGTGGAATTACGAGGCTTCTTTAATTGAACATTTCAATGATGGAAAAGGAGAAGCTGAACTAACAGCATTTCTTGCAGAAGGCGAGAACCTGATAATGGTGGTTCCCAATACTACCCCACCGCCACCGGTAAAAAACCAAAACAGCGGCAGTTTTTCACATAAAGGAATTGAACTGGAACTTAATTACATGATCAATAGCAAGTTTAATCTTTCTGCCAGTTACAGCTACCTTGATATGGACACACCTAAGGTTTCAGCACCAAAACACCAGTTATTTATCGGAGGAAATTATACAACCGGAAAATTTGATTTCAGTGCCCACATCAACAGGATTGGCGGGCTACTCACCAGTGTGGACCCGGTTGCCATTCAGGATTATACTCTGGCTAATGCAAAAATTAATTTCAGGTTGAATAAAAATATTTCATTGTTCCTTTCAGGGGAAAACTTACTGGATGTTGAATACCAGGTACAATACGGATATCCAATGCCCGGAATCACCGTTTTTGCCGGAATAAATATTTCAATATAAAGGCAGTCGGGATGAATTAATAAATAAGTTTATCTACGTGTTTTATTGATTTGCCGGTTTCGGAATAAAAATTTAGTTAATTGGCATTTTTATTGTATCTTGCCTCTCACTATCTCTGTGAAAAATTGCCCTAAATTTTATTATTATGAAAAGAACAGCATTAATTATTGCATTTTGCTTAATAGTGGTGAATTTATTTTCACAGGGTAATCCATCTCCTGTTGATCTTTCAAAATTCGGGTCACCAATTTCAGGGTCTGGTTATATCAACCGTAGTGTAGTATATAATTTAATCCATGAGCTGGACAAGATAAACAGGCTATCGCCTGAAGAAATGGACAAAGCTTTTTTTAACAGTATTATCGGGACACCATACCTCGAAAATGAATTTAAAAAAGGTGAAGTTTTTACATCAGGTGGAAATAATTTTAAAGATGTTTTATTGAGATATAATGTTTACAACAATTTAATTGAAGTAAATTTAAAAGATGTCCGGTATGAAATTTCAAATGATAAGATTAATTCGGTTAAAATTGATAATAAAAATTTTGATTACCTGTCTTATAAAATAGGAAATGAAACTGAAAAGGGGTATCTTGAATTAATCAGCGATGGTGAAATAAAACTGTATTGCCGGCATTCCAAAAAGTTCAAGGATGCAGAACCTCAAAAAGCCATGGAAGACCATCCCAGCCCACCCGAATTTAAGGAATTGCCTGACGTGTATTTTATCAAAAACAAGGAAGATAAAGTGGCTACTGGATTCAGAAACAAAAAAGACCTCATTAGTACTTTTCCCGATTATCAGGATGAAATAAAAAATCACATAAAAGAAAAAAATCTGAAATACAACGACCCGGAGGATTTGAAAGAGCTTTTGAATTATTATAATTCACTATAAAAACTTTAATTCAGAATTAGTTTAACAACTTATTTTACTGTTAGTTATTAAAGATTCCCGGCTAACATCTTGTTTTGTTTTTTTATAACTAATAATATCGCTCAAATGATATTAGAAATATATGTTTTCAGACAACTGCAGATTTAACCTGCCATAATTTGCTTAAAATTTAAGCGCATATATTACAAAGTGTGCCTGGCATTATTTTTTTCATCATCAAAATACTCTAATAAACATCACTATTTAAACTGAACATTAGTTGAATTTATTGATATGAATTTTGTAAATTAGCCACTGTATATATTTTTAGTTTCATATGAAAAGGCTTATCCTCCCTCTCCTTTTGTTAGTTGCAGGTATTGTAATGACCGGGCTTCATTTTTTCAAAGGGAACGTCGAAAATCCACTGAAACTGGATATTGAAGCAACCAAAGTATTAATGCCTGCGGCATATAAAGTGTATGCAAATCCAAATGTGCTTGACGGGAAATATTACCTGTTTAAAATGATGGTTACCAATCAGGGAAATAAACCAATCGATGACATTGATATTTCATATCGAATACCAAGGTATATCGATTGGAATGAAATAGAATCGGTAAAACGACTTAATCCGGGACAATCAGCAGTTGTTTCCTGCTACCCTGTATTTGACGATGATATTGTTGAAAAGACAACGAGTTCGCGGGAAACAGCTGAGATCAGAATTATCTCGGAAGGAATTGAAATAGAAGAAAAGTTTGCCTTTGATATGAAAGGCCGGAGTGAATTTGTTTATACTTCCATTCCATCACAGGAGATCAGCAGCTATCCCGACATGATGGACAACCGTGAATTACTGGCATGTTTTATCACCCCTGAGGATCCTATCATTAAATATTACACTCAACAAATACAGGAAAAGCTCCTGAAAGGGGACCAGGCATCTGTCAGTAATAATCCCGATGATGCCATTCGTTTTCTTATTGGAATTTATGAAGCTACCAACAGGTCTCACATGGTTTACAGTGGAACAAAAGGAGTACCGGCAGGCTTTGGCGATGTCCAGTCAACCGTACAGAACCTAAGGCTTCCGAGAGAGGTTGTTACAGGTAATACAGGGCTTTGTATCGAATTATCGTTGCTTTATGCCAGTGTATTGGCAAACGAAGGATTGTCTCCTATTATTTATCTGATACCCGGCCATGCTTACCCTGGATTCCTTCTAAACGGGCAGTATTATGCCATTGAAGCCACAGCAATTGGAGGCGAGGGAATTGGCGGACGTTCATCGGCACAGGAAGCTGTTGAATCGGGAATGAAAGAATTGAATGAATTTATTAGTGCTGCACAAGCCGGAGATCCAAGATATATGATACTTAACGTAAATGAACTGATCAGTCAGGGAGTTCTACCTATGGAATTAAAAGATGACAGTTTCCTGCGGCAAAAAATAGATGAAATAGCAAAAACTTTTAATCGTGGTACAGTCACCAGCCAAAGGAAGGAGACTTACAATACAAATCCTGAAATGCTTTGGTATTCAGGTGATGTTTCCTTTAATTTTCCAATGGGATGGCAACGTTTTAATATGCCTAATCCGCAACTGCCATTCCTTGTCAGCCAGATTAACTCACCCGAAGGTATAGCATCAATCGAGGTGTATAGACTGGATGGCTTCAATGATGTTGATTCAGCTCTCAGGTATCTTGCACAGTTGTTCAACAATTTTGGGGCTGTTTTACAATACCAGTATTCCGGGCAAAAATCCAATGGTTTCAGCCAGTATGAAGGCACAACAACCAGTATGAACGGTACCGTAAGATGGACTGCCTTATTACGCGCCGGAAACAATCGTGTATCAGGTATTTCAACCGGTGCTGCAACCCAATATTTTCAACAATATCAAACAACTTTTAATAACATCCTTTCAACTTTAAATTAATCGACCCGCTATGAGAAAATTTTTATTTGTATGTTTTATTTTAATCGTTGGTACAACCTGTCTTGGGCAGCAAATTGAGCCGCTTAAACAAAATCTGGTATTTAAAATTGACGCATGGGGCAACAGCGACCTTGAAGTCAGTATGCAACTCAACGCAGCTCAATGGGGGAATTTCAAAAACTGGGTAGGTAGCAACCTATCCATTTTAAAACGTGAAATCGAACGTTCACTGCCATCTTATTTCCTTCAGGACTTTCAATACGAAGAACAACCCATGGAACGCAGTTACACATTGAAATTTAAAGCCTTCGGAGTAGCAAAACTAAAAGACAAAGACAAGTGGTTGATAGAAATGGATTATAAAGACCCGGATGTCACCCCTCTGTCGGAAGATATTTACATGATTACATCGAATTATGCGCAGGATGGATCATTACTCCAGCAATCAACTAAAATCTTTTTCCCGAAAGGGGCTAAAAATATCAAAGAAGAAACCGATGCATTCGGGAATGCCGTATTCACTTATGACTGTAAAATACCCAGTTCCGGATTCCCGATTTTTCTTGTTATTGGCATTTGCTTAATTATTTCCTCGGCAGTTCTGTTTGTTTTAAAACTGATGCCTGTTGCCAAAACAAAATAAAATCCGTTAAAGCATCGATTATTTCCTAAAAAGACTTAATATGAAAAAATATATACTTCCTTTAATTTTATTGGTTGCCGGATTTATTGTTTCGGGACTCCATTTTTTTAAAGCCGAATCCAAAGAACCTCTTAAACTCGATATACAGACCTCAAAAGTGTTAATGCCTGTAGCTTATAAAGTATATGCCAGTCCGAATGTACTGGGCGGCAAATATTACCTCTTTAAAATGTTAATTACCAACAATGGCAATAAACCCGTTGACGACATTGATATTTCGTTCCGAATCCCAAGGTATATCGATTGGAGTGAAATTGAATCGGTTAACCGCCTGAATCCGGGCCAGTCGGCAGTAATAACATGCTACCCTGTTTTTGATGATGACATCGTTGAAAAAACTACCAGTTCGCGTGAAACTGCAGAAATCAGAATAAATGCAGGGGAAATTGAAAAAGAAGAAAAATTCGCCTTAGAAATGAAAGGACGGAGTGAGTTTGTTTATACATCGATACCATCAGATGAAATAAGCGGCTATCAGGATATGATGGATAACAGGGAACTGCTTGCATGTTATATTACACCTGAAGACCCGATTATCAAATATTATACACAGCAGATACAGGAGAAAGTATTAAAAGGGGAAATGGCATCGGTTTCCAACAGCCCGGAGGAAGCTGTTCGTTTTTTAATGGGTATTTATAATGCAACTCTCAGGTCACACATGGTTTATAGTGGCACCAAAGGTGTTCCTGCAGGTTTTGGCGATATTCACTCCACGGTGCAACACCTCAGGCTTCCGAGGGAAGTTGTTACCGGTAATACCGGCCTCTGTATCGAACTATCACTTTTATATGCAAGTATTCTGGCAAACGAAGGCTTATCTCCGATAATATATATGATTCCCGGACATGCATATCCGGGATTTAAATTAAACGGGCAATACTATGCTATTGAGGCAACTTCAATCGGAGGGGAAGGAATTGGTGGCCGCGCTTCAGCACAGGATGCCATTGAACTGGGAATGCAGGAACTGAATGAATTTATACAGGCTGCACAGGCAGGAGATCCTCGTTATATGATTCTTGACGTTAATAATTTAATCAGCCAGGGAGTTTTACCTATGGAATTAAAAGACGATATTTTCCTGCGGCAAAAGGTAGATGAAATTGCAAAAACCTTCAATCCTCCCAGACGGGCAACAGTTACGCAGCAAATTAATAGCGGCAGTAGTAATGACGATGAACCTGAAAGTATTACCAAAAGTATAAATGACTGGTTAAAAAGGACATTTGGAAAAAAGAAACAGTAGGGTCCTGATTAATTCTGTCAGATAAATCAGACAGTAAAAGATACAAAAAAAAGATTTTTTGAGATCAAGATCCTTTGTTATTTTGCTTTGCCAAGAGTAATAAATA
>JAFGGF010000067.1 GCA_016930735.1 Prolixibacteraceae bacterium | reverse complement strand
ATTTTCCAAATTCTGCCCCGGATAAAAATTTTTCCTTCAAAATTGGTCCCGATTTTATTCCACCGGTTATTTCCCATAATCCGCAAAAAATAATTGCTGAAAATTTGGCTGAATTTGAAATCAAGGCTCTGACCAGTGATAATCTTGGTGTGAACTCAGTAAAAGTGGAGTATAAAATAAATGGAATCCTGCAATCTCCCGTTAACCTTAAATTATCTGGTAATGAAAGTTATTCCGGAATAATTCAGTTTAATAACGAACAATTTAAAAATGGCCATTTCGAATACCGGATAGTTGCTCAGGATAACTCATCGGCAGGAAATAAAAAACACCTTCCTTCTTCCGGGTTTTATTCAGTCTGTGTTTTTAAGCCGCAAACCCCGGTAAAAAGTTATTCGTCTGACTTTGAGTCAGGTTCAAGCGATTTTGTAAATTCCGATTTTACTGTTTCCCGGGTGGTGGGATTTTCCGGTAATGTTTTGCATACCATTCATCCTTATCCGGTTTCGGCATTAAAAGATGAAAAACATAACCTGATTGCTCAATTATCACACCCTGTTATTTTGCAGGAAGGGGGTGAAATGCATTTTGATGAAGTGGTTTTGGTTGAACCTGGCGAAAAAGGAACAAACTTTTTAGAGAGTTTATTCTGGGATTATGTTGTGGTAGAAGGAAGTAAAGACAACGGAACAACCTGGATTCCTTTTTCTCCCGGCTACGATTCCGGTGCAAATGAATATTGGGAAACTTCATTTTTAAGTTCAACGGTTAATAATAAATCTCAGGCTGTGGGAAACGAGAATATGTTTCTGAAAAATAGAATTCGGCTAACTGATAATACCGGCTTCTTTGCTGGCGATACCGTTCTTTTTCGCTTCAGGCTTGCTTCAGATAATTCATTGAATGGCTGGGGGTGGGCCATTGATAATCTTGAAATTCAAACTACGTTGCCCACCGACAGCGATTTAATTGTACAAAAATCAATTCAGGCTTACCCCAATCCTTTCAACGACAAATTTTTTCTTGATTTTTCAGCAATCGAAAACCATGGCCAAATTCATATAATTTTAACTGATATTATTGGGAAGACCATTTATAAAAAGGAAAACATTTCATTTTTTGGCAACCCGGAGTCAATTGAATTACCAGGGGCAAGTAGCGGCATTTATATTTTGAAAATCACTGATGGAAAAAAGGAACTTTTTGCCGGGAAAATGATTAAAAGATAGAATTTCATTTGTTTGCAGCAAATCACTGGAAAAATATAAAGCAATTTATTGATAAACACAACCCCGAAAAAACAGGATTTTTTGAACCTGGGTAAAATTAATGGCATGATTTTTTTTATGGCTTTTTTGGTTTAATTGTTTTTAAAATTAACAGCAAATTCCTCCTGCTTTCTGCATGAATAGTTACATGCAGCTTCATTTGGTTAAACTAAATTTTCGACTACTTTTAGGGCATGCTTGTCCCGTTCCGGGATTTGAATTCCCATTTCATAAAAAAATACATTGTTGTCCGGTAAACCGGAATATTTTCAATTTTCAATTTTCAATTCACTGATACACAATATTACATTTTTTCATTTTGAAAAGTAAGCCCCCTGAATTTCGGGGAATAAGGTATTTTGATATTTCAGCTTGTTTTCCTTTACAATTTCACGCCAACTTCCTTCCGGGTCTTCCAAAAAGCGATAGATGTTAATGTAATTCATCAATTGTTGCCGGATTACAGACACAAGGTTTGAGAATGCCCATTTTCGCTTAACCTGGCTCCTTATCAGTGTTATCAGCAAGTTTGCCAGCATGGCTGTCCATATTTGTATTTCAATGGCATTCTCATTATCACCAAGGAAGTACTTCAGCGGGAAGTTCTGCTTTAATTGTTTGAACAGTAACTCAATCTGCCAGCGCTTCTTGTAAATCAGTGCAATTTTTTCGGCTGACAGTTCGAAATTATTTGTTAAGAATTCAAACAGTCGTTCGTTTTCACTATCCCAGTAGGCAATACGCCTTGCACGATGTTCATTTTGTTTGTTTTCACCATATAACAATACAATTTCTTCATCTTTCAGGACACCGGAATCGGCCGAATCCGGAATATCGAACTCCTCTCTTGCCTGGTAAATCGCATTGTCTTTTAACCGGGTTACATACCAAATTCGGCTTTGGGTAAATGCCTGATAGATTGCATAATCAACATAGGCTTTGTCGAAGGTGATTATTGAACCTGCTTCCAGCTTAAAAACCTCTTCAAGGAACATGTGATCGTGCCGGACTGCCTCGCTGTAACGAATCAGACAGGGAACGTTCTCGCTCGCTTTGATGATGGTGTGGGCTTTTATCCCGCCTTTCTTTTTGCCTTCTTTTGGGTTTCGACCTACTCCACGTAGAATGTCTTTAAACAAGCTGATGGTGGTGGAATCCATAATGTAAAGACGCCTCAGGTCGGCATCGCTCAACCGGCTGTCCGCTAAAGTTGAAGCATATTTTCTGTAAACACTCATATAGATATTTCCGAAAACCATGCTGTTACGTCTTAGGTTAGCTTCAGAAAATGTACTTCGTCTTACCAAATAAGATAACCCCAAATGTGAAAGCTTATGTGCATTTGCCAACAAACCTAAAATGGCTTCACGTATAGAATGATAGCCCTCAAATGCTACAAAAAGCAAAACCACAAGATGGTTATACGTGGTAAACTTCTTTACATACCGCTCAGAGCCATGCTGCCTGGCTATTTTCCTTATCTCACTTTTGTCAATGAACTTTATTAACTGATTAAATATCGGCTGTCCGCTAAAATTTTTACTTTTACCCATGTCTAACTTTTTTGTGTCGTAACTCAAAAGTAGACATACCGGGTTAGATTTTCAAAATCTGGCCCGGTTAATTATTTTTACCGGACAACAGTGATAATTATTTTCAAAATTATTCGTTCAATCACAGAACTATTCCTGAAAATTAATGACTCAAAAAGCAGAACTACTGAATAAATTACGAGAAGATATCTTTTATTTCTTACTCATTATTACAGCCGGAGTTTTCCCTTTCTCTGAAGCTCTTGTTAGTATTTCTGCCGGGTTACTCTTATTTCAGGCCCTGGTATTGCAAGCGTGGAAACATCCGACAGTAAATTTTCAATCGTGGAAAAATGTTCTTTTTCCCGTTTCAATATTTGGTATTTATTTAATTGGTACAATTTTTACCAAAGATTTTTCTTTTGCTTTATATGAACTTAAAAAAGTCGTTTTTTGGGTAGTGTTTCCCTTTGCCGTATTTTTATCTCCAAGGCTTTCCGAAAAAAGAACTTACTTGGTTTTATTCATGTTTGTTCTTTCTGTTACTGTTTCAAGCTTTATTTTTGCAGGTAAACTGATTTTGAGCAACTATTTACAATTAGCTGATTTCCGATCTGTTAGTATCGTTTCGCATATCCGTTTTTCTTTTCAGGTTGTTACGGCAATAATTTTTCTTTCCTGGTTTGTAATTAAGAGAAATAATTTCCCTATTAAAATTCCTGTTTTCATCTTTTGGGGAATTCTTTTTTGGTTCATTTTGTTTTTAATTTTACTTAAATCGTTGTTGGGAATTGTTGCTTTTTTAGGGGTACTTTTTATTTCAAATTTGATTTTAATCATTACAACAAAAAGCAAAAAAAAGAGAATTTTTAGCGTTTTTTTTCTAATTTTTACAATGCTTTTGCCGGTGTTATATATCGGAAATGTGATTCAGGACTTTTATTGCTTTGAAGAAATTAATCCGGAAAAAATTGAAAAATATACTCCATCCGGTAATCCCTATCGCCATAATTTTGAGCAGGGAATGAGGGAAAACGGACATCTTGTTTATGTTTATGTTTGCGAAGATGAACTAAGGCAGGAGTGGAACAAACGCAGTGAAATTAAATACGACGATAATCTGAACGGATATATGCTGGGCACGACACTCATTCGGTATTTAACCAGTCTTGGATACAGGAAAGACAGTGTGGGAATGAGCAAGCTAACTGACAAGGATATTCAACTTATTCAAAAAGGAGTAACAAATTATAAATTCAAAAACCACGCATTTTCCATTTATCCGCGTATTTATGAAACCATTTGGGAACTGGATTATTATTTGCGAACAGGTGATCCGAATGAAAAAACCCTTGCCCAGCGAATTGAATATATTAAAGCTTCTCTGATTCTGATAAAGGAAACCCCGTTGTTTGGAATTGGTACCGGAAACTGGGTTGTAAAATACAACGAAGTTTATGACAGGATGGATACCAAACTTTCTCCTGAAAAGCGCGGCCCTTCTCATAATCAGTACTTAAATTACATGGTGAAATTTGGCATTTTCGGGTTCGTCTGGATTCTGTTTGCTGTCCTTTATCCGGTATTTAAACTTGGGCATCGTAAAAATTTTATATTTATCCTGTTTTTGGTGTTTTATGGTTTTGCCAATTTGGGCGACGCAAATTTAGAATCCCACATGGGACTTTCGTTTTTTGCCT
>JAFGGF010000066.1 GCA_016930735.1 Prolixibacteraceae bacterium | reverse complement strand
TCTTGCAATTTGCGTGATAAGGTAGTCTGCTATTGAAGATCCGTTAAACAGATAATAATCGTTTTATCTTCAGATGGAACCTCGCACTCGTTTAAATATTAAATTGTTTGTTTCTTCTTTAGTAATCACTGAATTTTTTTGCCTTTATGTATGAAAATTGCCGGTTTATGTTGATCTTTAAGCATAAACTTATTAGCTGCGGTTCCAGCTGATTTATTAGAAATTGATTGATATAAAATTACTGTCGTTATGAAAAACCTGTTCATACTTTTCTTTCTATTTATAAGTGTATTCAGTATTGCACAGAGATCAAACCGGAATCCGCTTGAAAATGTTGTAATAACCTTCAATGAAAATATAACAGAAGTAAGTACTAATCAAAATGGAGAATTACTTATAAATGTATCCCCCGGGGATACCATTAAATTTAAAGCCAATGGATTTGTCCGCTATAGCGATTTTGGTGCCAGGAGAGATGGCAAAACCGATGATATAGATGCTATTGCTGCGACACATGCATTTGCCGATCAGCAGGAACTTTTAGTTAAAGCCGACGAGGGAGCCACATATTACATCAGTGGGAAGAGCCGCACGGCGGTCATCCAGACCGACACCGATTTTGGCACAGCTGCCTTTATCATTGACGATACTGAAGTACAAAACCGTAGTTCATTTGTTTTTCTTGTTAATTCGAGTCTGCAGCCGTTCAAACCTGAGGGAATAACTTCACTCAGGAAAAATCAGGAGAAAATCGATATTTCTTTGCCCGGAACCTGCCTTATTTCTATCACCGATTCCCATGTAAAACGCTATATCCGTTTTGGACCAAACCAAAACAACGGATCTTCGCAGACAGATATCTTTATCGTTGACAAAAACGGGAATGTGGATATGGATTCTCCGATCATCTGGGATTTTGGGCAGATCACAAATATCACCGCTCTTCCTATTGATGAAAAACCTCTGATAATCACAGGAGGCCATTTTACCACTATTGCCAACAGGGCAGAATCGAAGTACACCTATTACACCCGTGGCATCGCGATCAGGCGTTCAAATGTTATTGTTAATGGTCTGGAACACCGCATCTCCGGCGAAGGAGACCATGGTGCGCCTTATAATGGCATCCTGAATATTGGCGATTGCGCCTACGTAACAGTGCGCAATACTATTCTGACAGGACATTTTACCTATCAGACCATTGGCTCGGCAGGAGTTTCAGTACCCATGGGCAGTTACGACCTTACTCTTAACCGGGCACTTAATGTTTCATTCATAAATTGCAAACAGACAAATGACATAAATGATAACAGGTACTGGGGGATTTTAGGATCCAATTACTGTAAAAATCTTGTTTACGACAGTTGTACTTTTTCCCGTTTCGATGCCCACATGGGAGTTGCCAATGCCACTATCCGCAATTCAACACTTGGACATCAGGGAATAAATGCCATCGGTTGCGGGACTTTTACGGTGGAGAATTCCACTGTCTGCGGCAGGACTTTTATCGACCTGCGATCTGATTACGGCAGTACATGGCAGGGAGATTTTATTATCAAAAATTGCGTTTTCATTCCATCCAATGGCAGAAAAACAAGTGCCAGCCTAATCGGAGGATCAAATTCAGGGCAGCACGATTTCGGCTACACCTGTTATATGCCCGAACGTATTACAATTGAAAACCTTCATATTGACGATTCTAACCATCCGGAAGACTATCATGGACCAGCCATTTTTGCTAATATCAACCCGGAATTGACCAATGAGTTCTACCAGGAAAAGTTTCCCTATGTCACAACCAGGGAAGTTTTTCTCAGGAACATTACAACTTCCAGTGGTCTTACTCTGAGGGTCAGTGACAATCCCTACATGTTTAAAGGTGTGAAAGTAATCACCGAATAACTTGCGCAGATTGAAGAATGTATTTGATGCGAAACTGACTTTTTTTAGCAGGAAATGATAAATTTTAAAATGTGAGGTTTGTAAATATAAACCGGCAGTCAGGACTTTTTATCGACTTACTTTATGATAATTTTTTCTGTTTTTCTGAAAGAACCGGAAATATATTCAAGAAAATATATTCCTTTCGGCATAAAAGAAATATCAAAAGTGAATGACTGAGATTCAGAAACTGGGATTATTTTATGTTGGGTTTCAATCTGCCCCATTGAATTAAATATTTTTATCTTAATTCCTGTATTGTTATTTGAGTTACATTGAAACATAAAATTACCGTCATTAGGATTAGGAAAAATCCTGAAATGGGATTCTGATTCAGATATTTCAGGTGGGGAGGTTGTTATAATTTCCATTAGCCGGGTTTTAAAGTCAATGTAATCCATTTCAGTAAACTCCGGTGATATATTTCCCAACACCATATTATTTGAGAATTTTAAGTAACTCAAACTGTAATCATTCAATTCCAGCGTATCTTTTCTGCCACTGAAATCGGGTGTTAGAAACATTATCAAAGTGTCTTTTATTTGAAAAAAACCATTAGCAAAAGGTACTGCACAATTCCAACCATCCTGTCCTGCTACAACAATTGTTGAATCACCTGCGTCACCTAAATTTTTTTTAATACCTTAATCTCCACAAAGTTATAGTCATCGCTGATTGAAATAATTTCGGCTTTAACAATATTTTTTTCACTTTGAATAAAAAGGGGATGTAATGTAATTGTTTCAAAAAAATTTACATAATAAGGCGGGTAACAGGTACAACCAATTAATTCGGACACAGGAAATAATATAATTAAAAACAACAGAAATTTTTTCATTTTGACTATTTATTTTGAAACTATAAATGGAATTATATAAGTTGTTTTCAGATTTGAAAAAACTTAGGTCCTGGTAGGGAATGAGAATTAAGTGTAAACTAGGAAAAGATTATCTTTATTTTACTGACATTTTTTATTTTTGCACCCAAACATTTTCAGTTGCTTTCCCGTATTGTGAAAACAGGTTTATTAAATCCACTGATTATGAAAAGATGGCTTCACCTAATAGTTGTTATTATATTTTTGAATTCATGTGCTTCAATAAATAAAATGGCCAACGAAGCTATTTATTATTCAATTGTCGGACAAAACGAGAAGATTATTCGTTCGAGGATTGGAATACCTTCAAGTATTGTTCCTGCACCTGACGGAGGTAGAATAATAATATATGAATCGTACATTAAAGGTATGTTTACAACTCCTTATAAATCGAAGGTTACATACAGTGCAAAAAGGGATTTAACCGGCAACAGGGAAGGATTTGTATATCATAGTGGTGTAAATAAAGCTACCAATGACCCAAAATATACGATTTACCAGACCGACGTTTCATATTTAAAAATATACCTGAACAAACAGGGGGATTGTATCAGATTTGAACAGAATTTGCCCCGGAAACAATTAGAAATGTTCTATGAACAATTCAAAAAATATATTCCCAAAAAATAATTATTTTCTGGTCTGATTTAAACAGAATTTTTTGAAATGAATGTTTTACAAATTATTAGAAGAGTGGTAATTCACACTTGACTTTCACAAATCAGGTTGCAATTTCTCCCAATAGCAATCTGGATCAGAGAAGCCCAATAGAACATGAGCTCATTTTTGATCAAACAATTTTGCATGGGTTACCGCGATGTTACCTTATATTCTCCTCTGATTTGCCGGGGAGATGCCAGTCGAATGATTGACAAAGATAACTTTTTTCAGTGTTGACTTCCGATTGTCGATACAGAGTAAAATATTTTATACATGTGAATCCCTTTTTATATCTTTCGGACGATGAAAACAAAAATTTGCTTCTTATTCGTATTGATAATTGTTTCTTCATGCGGGAGGAATACTGAAACTCAGAATACAAGCCGGAAAGATTTAAAAACAGGAGTCGAGCTGTTTATAAAATACGGTTGTATTGTTTGCCATTCGCTCGAGGGGAAGGATATTTACGGACCTGCGTTAAATAACATATATTTGAAAAATGTAAATGTTATCAGGAAAGGTGAAGAACTGACTTTAGTTGCCGACCGTGATTATCTGAAAAAAGCCATAAGTGACCCACGTTATGAAAAAGTAAAAGAATACACTAACAAAGATATGCCCGAAACATATTTTTCGGAAAAGGAGGTTGATATTTTGGTAGATTACCTTATTTCCCTGAGTGAGAATTCAAATGAATAATATTTTTAAAAAACGGATTGCTTTATACGCTTTTATTCTTTTAATTGTGTTTCCCGGGAAGGGTGAAGAAATTAAGAAAAATAAAAAAGTATCAATTTTACCAGTGCCTGCAATTGGCTATTCACCTGAAACAAAAACCTACATTGGAGCGGTCACTCTTTTTACCATAAAAAATCTGGATGATTCTTTAACCCGTACTTCAAATACTGAGATTGAGTTTAATTATACCTGGAATAAACAGGTAATACTGGAAACAGGCTGGAATTATTTTTCTGAAAAAGAAAAATGGTTTTCAAGAGGAGTTATCCACTATTCAAAATATCCCGATTTGTATTATGGAATTGGAGCAAAAACAAATGCAGACAATGAGGTTAATTTTCAAAGCAACCGGTTTAACCTCGAATCTGAATTATTCAGAAATATTAAAAACAATTTGTTTCTCGGATTTGGAATAAGTTATACCGACTATTCCAGGATTGAATATTCTGAAAATCAGAATATCTTTCCGGAGTTAAAAGGTCAGAATACAACTGGTTTCAGTGTTGTTTTTCTAAACGAAAACAGGAATAATATTTTAAGCCCTACACAAGTGAGTTTTTTCGAATTCAATAATTCTTTCAATTTCAGTTCTTCTTTTTATTTTCAGGCCAAACTCGATTTCCGGAAATATTTCAGAATGAGGAACAACATAATTGCCGGGCGGATTTTTCATACCACAATATCAGGTAATCCCCCATTTTACAATTATGCCTTACTTGGCGGCGATAAATTTGTGAGGGGGTATTACCTGGGGCGGTTCAGAGATAAAAATTTTTCAACTTTTCAGATGGAATACCGGACAAATTTATTCTGGAAAATAGGTTTTGCAGCCTTTGGTGGAATTTCATCTGTTTACAACAATTTTCACAATATTGAGAAAGATAACTTTAAACCAAATGCCGGTTTAGGATTGCGCTTTTTGATTGATAAAGAAGAAAATACCAACCTTAGAATAGACTATGCAATTGGGTCACAGAAACAATCCGGTTTTTACATAAGCTTTGGTGAGTCATTCTGACATTATAAAAACCATTCTAAAATATTTTGTTAAACCATAAAAAGTGGTTTGTATTGCTTATTTTTATTTTTTTTTAAACAAAGTAACAAAAGTGTTTCTGATTAATTATTTTCATGAAAAGGGGATTTAAAAATCGTATTTTAAGATTTCTGATAGTTATTGCTTTTGGAATAATCCCTGCGTTTGTAAGCCAGTTTTTTACAAAACAACCTGTTAGCAGGCACATTCACATTCGGAATTTTCGTTATGGAAAAGATCCGGCGGTAATCAGATGTAACCGGGGTGACACTTTGCATCTGACTTTTTCAACCGACGATACCGGGCATTCATTTTATCTTGAAGAATTTGATATCGATGCCAAAGTAAGTCCGGCACGTAATGCGGTGGAAGTCTTTAAAACCAGCGATCCGACCCAGAAATCGGTTATTACCGATGAGGTGGTTATAATTGCCCGGCACTTGGGATTAAAAAATTACCTTGTTTCACGTAGCAATTACCGTTGCCATGTGTGGTGTGGCCCGATGCATGCTTTTGAAAGTGGTAAACTGATTATTGGTCCCAATACATTACTGATTTTCAGCCTTGGGTGTGTGATTGGAATTCTGGTTTTATGGTTGATCAGTTTTTTCAAACCAACATTTCTTACAGAAAATAAAGAATCGGAAACGGGCTATCGCGATATTCTTAAAAAATCAGGAATACTGAGGAAACTTGTTGTTTCCAGATGGCCTCAGGCTATATTTTTTCTACTGGCTATGATCCTGGTTTATGTGGTTCTCCTGACTTCACTGTTCGGGACAAAAGTTTCAGGACGTAATCTCGGGGTACTCCTGATGTGGGCGATCTGGCTATTTCTTTTAATTGCTCTGATGACACCTTTTCTGGGGCGTTTCTGGTGTACTGTTTGCCCGCTTCCGTTTTTTGGCGATCTGCTTCAGCGGAAATCTGGTTTTACACCTATCGAAGGAACCAAAGGAAAATATCGTAACCATTTTACAGGCCTTTTCCTGAAATGGCCCAAACGTCTTCAGAACAACTGGCCAAAACTTATTGTATTGCTTACCCTGACGACTTTTTCAGCCACCCTTGTCGGAGTCCCGAAAGTTACGGGAGCTGCTGTTATCATTTTGCTTATTGTACCTACAATTCTGGCATCGGTTTTTGAACTTCGGGCTTTTTGCAGGTATTTGTGCCCGGTAAGCGGTTTTGTCGGGCCATTTTCACGGATGAGTACACTGGCGCTGCGAAATAAATCACAAAAGACCTGTGACCGTTGCAAAGCAAATTATTGCCAGTTGGGAAGTGAAAAAGGGTGGGCCTGCCCATATGGGCTTAATGTTGGAGAAATGAATGAAAATTCAGATTGTGGCCTGTGCCTGGAATGTACCCGGAGTTGCCTGTATAAAAATGTGACTGTTTACACCCGGCCATTTGCTTCAGAATTAGGAACCCGTGATATAAGTGAAGCCTGGCTGACCATCGGTATTTTTACTCTTGCCATAGTTTACAGTGTTTTGTACCAGGGGCATTGGGCTATTGTGCGTGACTACGTTAATGTCCTTGATAAAGGGAACTGGAATTTATTCGGCAGGTATGCGATTATTGTCTGGACAGCAACTCTGGTAATAATGCCGGGATTAATATATGGCCTCTCGTGGATAGGAACCAGGCTGGCAAAGATTGGGAGACAAACAAAAGAGGTTTTCCTTGGTTCGGCCGGGTCACTGCTTCCCCTGGGATTAATGCTCTGGATTGCTTTCGTAATTCCTATGTTATTTGTCAATGTCACATTTATAAAACAATCACTGTCTGACCCGTTCGGTTGGGGCTGGGATTTTTTCGGAACTGCCAACATCCCGTGGCACCAGTTTATGCCAGGGCTTGTTCCATGGTTACAGGCAGGACTTATTTTATATGGATTATATTTAAGCCTCAGAAACCTTAAAAAAACCCCGGTTAAATTTTCAGATCATAAAAGAAAATTAATGAGTATCACTTTTCCTGTGGGTTTATTTTTAACCTGCAGTACTGTGGCAATGATCTTTTTCTTTACGAACTGAAAATATAAAATCCTACATAAAAAATAAAAAAAGTAAATTTGTTTTTAAACGATACAGAATCAAATGGCAAAAG
>JAFGGF010000379.1 GCA_016930735.1 Prolixibacteraceae bacterium | reverse complement strand
GCTTTTAATTTGATCAGTTTATCCCGTTCGTCTTCTTTTGGTATTTTTTCTTCCTTCGTTGCTATTGCATTGACAATGCTGAAGACGATATAAATTGTAATACGCGCTACAATTGAAACTCCGGCAAATATCAGAAATACTATTCCCCATTTTTGAAAATCGTCGGTTAAATCGATTAATCCGGCTTTTTGTTTCTGATAAATAATTAACGCATAAACTGAAGTAATCAGCAAAGAGCTGAAAATGTTTACAATGTTTTCTTTTTCTCTGTAAGACATGACTTTAATTTTTAGTAGTATAAAATATTTTACTATATGTAATAAATTTACGACACGAAGATAAATATATTTTACACAATGTCAAAAATATTTTACATTATTTCAAATTTTTTTTACATGTACTTATAATATGGATTTATTTTCAGGAATTTTTAATACCGCTGATTATTGCTTTTAATCCTGGCTTTTCGCCATGTTTTAACATATTAAACCTGAAAATTCTTATAGAGAAATAAAGCCCGGCAATAATTGAGATAATTAAAAGAATGATACTTGTGATTATCTGCCAAAGTGGAATATCCGAAACACCCATCCTTATCATTATTTGCACTGGGGCAGTTATCGGAATTAATGATAAAACTGTCCAGGCGGCTCCGTTTGGAAATGCAATTAAAAGAGAAGAAAACCAAAGCGGGATAAAACTTGCCATAGTATAAATCGTCGACAACTGACCTCCTTCGCGGGCATTTGAGCTTATTGCCCCCACTCCGATTGAAAGTACTGCAAAAAGTAAATAACCCAAAATAAAAAAGATAACTCCCAGGACGAGAAAATCGATTGGAAGTTGGAGGTTGTTCATAATACCGCCAAAAGTTGAGGATGCTAAACTCAAGATAAAAGGTGCTGAAATCAACCAGATTAAAACCTGAGCCAGCCCTGCTATTCCAAGGGCCAATACTTTTCCAACCAACAACTGGCGAATTGATACCGACGAAAACAGGATTTCGATCAGGCGGCTTTCTTTTTCTTCACCCAAACCACTGATTAAAGTTGTGGCGCCAAACATCAACGAAAACCCAAGCATAAGCGAAAAAACCCCGGCAACAAGCAAATAACCCAAACTACTTTGTTCGTCGGCAATGCCACCGCTTTCAGTAATTCGCGTAACTTCAAGGTTTATTGGCGACACTATCAGCATTTCTGTTTCTTTCGACACTTTCCCTTCCAAAAGGTTTTGCGAGAGGAATGTTTTTATCGCGGAATACGTGGCTGAAGAAGTTCCCAGTTCTTTCCCTAAAGTATATCGGTAAATTTTTCCTGTTGAAAAATAATCTTCAGGAATCATAAAATACTCTCCGATTTCCCCCCTGCCCATTGCCTGAAGCACTTCATCTTTCGAATTGAATCTGTAAAATTTTGTATAGCCCTGGTCTGTTTTTTCATTGAACATCGCAGTTTCATCGACATACCCTATAGCCTGGATTACTTTCTCGGGAGGCTCCGAAAGATTTTTGACGAGGGCAAAAACTCCAATCCCAAGGAGCGCGAGGACCGGGACAATTAAAGTCATAATTATCCACCCCGGTTTTTTAATTGTATGGAAAAATTCGTGTTTAAATATTAAGTATGTTTTATTCATGATTTTGCAGCTTTGGTTAAGAATATTTCATGGAGCGATGGGGTAGTTAATTCAAATCGTTTTACAGAAATTCCCTTTTCCCTGATCCTGTCGAGGATGGTTTGTGGCGACACTTCCGGCTCCAGAATCAGTTCAACAGAATTTTTATTGACTTTTTGTTCGGCAACACCCGGTAAATTTCCAACTTCAGCATCGGCAACAACCTGAACCGAATTTTTTCTGAATCCTTCTTTTATTTCCTCAACATTCCCGTAAAGGACAGCCTGCCCTTTGTTGATCATCAGGACACGATCGCAGATTTCTTCCACTTTGTTCATCTGGTGCGTACTCAGGACAATGGTTTTCCCTTCATCCCTCATTCTGGAAATTATATTTTGCATAATTTCGGTGTTTACCGGGTCAAGGTCGGAAAATGGTTCATCCATAATGATCAGTTTCGGATTATGGATAATCGTGACAATAAACTGAATGATCTGCCCCATTCCTTTGCTCATATCCTTGTTTTTTTTATTCTTGTTTTCGAGCATTCCGGTTTCTGACAACAATTCTTCAGCCCTGATTTTGGCAGTTCTTTTATCCATACCTTTTAAGCTTGCCAAATAAATAATCAGGTCGAGGGCAGTTAATTTTTTGTAAAGCCCCCTTTCTTCCGGCAGGTAGCCAATATGGTTTTTTAGAGACTCGTTCATAACCTGCCCGAATATTTTAATATCTCCTGAGTCGGGTTTAATAAAATCGAGCATCATTTTTATGGTGCTGCTTTTTCCTGCACCATTGGGGCCAATCAGTCCAAGAATTTCCCCCGGGTTGACTGAAAATGTCAAATCGTTTACAGCTATTTTGCCATTATATGATTTGAACAGGTTAGTTACTTCAATGGTATTCATATTATTGAGTTATAGAAATTGTTACGTGCCCTTTTTTATGGCCTTTATCTACATAAGAATGTGCTTCAATCATCTGGTCGAATGAATATTGTTTGTCGATTACCGTTTTCAATTTTTCGGTTTCAATCAGATTTTTAAGGAAATTAAGGTTTTCAGTTTTAAATGGGGCTGATCCGTTGGAAACACAAATTTTATTTCTTTTCGCAGCTTTCCTGCCTTCCTTAATTCGTCTAATTTCAAGGTGGACTGCCAGCATATATATACCACCCTCTTTTGTTAATGCGGCACACGCTGAAATCGGGCTTTTACCAATGGTGTCAAAAATAACGTCGTATTTAATATTTATCTGACTGAAATCTTCTTTTGTGTAATCAATTACATTTTTAGCGCCCAGTGATTTTACCAGATCGATGTTTGATGTGCTGCAAACTCCTGTAACTTCGGCACCCATTTCCTTTGCAAGTTGAACGGCAAAAGTTCCGATTCCTCCCGAAGCTCCGTAAATCAAAACTTTTTTACCTGGCCCAACATTCCCTTTCCTGAGAAAGTGCAATGCTGTCAGTGCACAGTGAGGGACAGCAGTGGCTTCCTCAAAGGCCATGTTTGCTGGCTTTTGGGTTAACTCTTTCTTCTCAGAAAGGCAAATGTATTCGGCATAACCTCCCATTTTGGTTCCCGTTGAGCCAAATACTTCATCGCCGGGTTTAAAGCGACTGGCTTTTTCGCCAATAGCTTCAACCACACCGGCAATTTCCAATCCAAGGATTTTGTTTCGCGGTCCCTTAATTCCTAAAGCCAATCGTACGGGAATGTTAAAAATCGAAGGAAAAACTGCTCCCCTGATTCTTGCATCGGCAGCATTTACTGTAGTCGCTTTTATTTTTATGAGAATTTCATCGTCCTTTGGAACAGGTTTTTTAACTTCTTGCAACTTAAGAACCTCTGGAGGACCATATTTTGTACAGATATATGCTTTCATTTTTAAGTATTTAATCAAAATAAATTTTTAAGGCTATTTTCAATTGGTTCAACTATCTTAATAGTTTCAGGGATGGCTCTTTTATTCATCATTCCGAATACAAATGATTTTTTATAAATATCAAGAAATATCTGTGATTTCCATACATAAATTCCCTGCCAATATCCATTATTGGGATTAACAGAATAAATCTTGGCTTTAAAACCCGGATGCCCGGCTATCAGCAACATCGGAATTACCGAAGCAATTTTATTTTGTTTGTGTGACAGGTGTCTGAATTTAAATCTGACAATAAAGATACAATCCGACTTTTCGTGAAATACAGGATATTTTATGATTTGCCGGAAAATTATGTAATCCTCTCCATTTTTAGTTTTTACAATATTCCCCTTTAAAGATCGTGAAATTCTTAGTTTGTGGAAAAATAACATCCAAATTGAAACGATGAAACAAACAGGTGGTATGTATCTGATTTTTTTTAACATTAATTTTTATAATTTACAATGATTTTCTGAGACTGGCAACCTGATGGTAGTAAATTTCTGTTAGTCGTTTTAATTAAAAATTTTATTAGAATGAATAACTGAGGGATAAGCCGAAATCCAACCCGGAACTATTCTTGTAGGTCCTGGCCCAGGAATCTCCATCTTCCGGCACATTATTTTCCCATTTATAATCAGCACCAATGGGTGGGCCGTAACCTGCCCAATAACTTATTGTGAATCCCGATTTCCACACATAGGTCTGCCCAATTCCGGCACCAATAAAATAGGAACTATAAAGGAATTGAGCATCACTGTGAATCCCGTCAAGATTCATATATCTGACATTAAGATCCACAAATGTGTTCCTGTAAGCTGATTTAAAAAGCCACAGGAATTTAGTGTCTCTGACTGGTTGCAAATAATATTTATAATGGATTCCGATACCGTATTCAGTTTCTTCACTGATCAATGGAATTGAACCTCCTACCTGAACAAACAAAGCATGACGCGGAGTTAAACGATACTCATAGGCTATACCGTATCTTTTGAAACCCAATCCTGCTATGTTGAACTGGAAGGAATTACGGAAAAACAGAGTATCATTCGAAAGTTTACCTTTTTCGTTTTGAGAAAGGTTTTTTCCTGAACCAACTGTTGTTGTCACGATTATTGTCAAAATAATTAATGTTAGTTTTTTCATGACTTTAAGTTTTAAGTTATTATTGATTTTTGTTTTTTAGTTTACAGAAGCAAGTATATAATCCTTAAGAATTTTAAAAAGTTTCGATTTTTTGGCCCAGTTTCCGCTGGTGAACACAACTACCATGTCCAGTTCAGGTAAAATCATAATCGTTTGCCCTCCCCAACCATTTGCGCGGTACATTTTTATTTTTTTGCCATTGTGATCCAGTTCGCTGATCCACCATGTATATCCGTAAGCATTAATTCCTGAATCTTCAATAGGTAGTTTTATGCCAACATTGTTTTTATATACTATAGAACTTTTATCCACCCATTCCGGAGTAATGATTTGATTACCATTCCAGTTACCGTTGTTGAGGTAAAGCGCACCAATTTTCATCATAGCACGGGGTGTTAAACTTAATGAGCTTGCAGTTTCCAGCCTTCCATTCGGGTAGCTCCACCACGATACAGAGTCGATTTCAAGCGGCTCAAACAAATATTTCATCGCGAACTCGTCCATATTCATTCCGGTGGCATTCTTCAGGATTTCGCCTAGAATGACTATGCCACCGCCATTGTAAGTAAAGAATTCGCCGGGAGCAGACCACCATGGCCTTTCCAATACAGTTTTAATTTGATCCTCGACAATGTAAAGGTGGTCAAAATCATTTGTTAATTGTCCGCCATGAGCTGCGTTCCATTCATCCCAGGCCAATCCCGATGTCATGGTTAGCAGGTGCTCAATGGTAATGTAGCTTTTGTTGTTTGTTTTCAGCTGTTGGTGGTCGGGTAAATAATCGAATATTGATTGATCAACACTTTTTATAAATCCTTTATCGATGGCAATCCCAATACATGCAGATGTGATACTTTTGGTACATGACATAATCGGATGTTTCATTGTCTTATCCCAATGAACCAACTCGCCATGGTAGTTTTTTGCATCCCACTGGTATTTATGCCCTGGGAAATATTCTTCAAAAACCAGTTTGCCTTCCTTATAAATCAGCATGGAATGAACTTCCCTGAATTTTCCTGATTTTATTTTTTTAACGGCTTCGGCAATGTATTTTGAATCAATATTTACTTCTTCAGGAGCAGCTGTATTAAGACCATCGTTTGTAGTTTCAGGAATCTGATATTCGTATTTAAATTCTTCACAACTGATACTGAGTATTGTAAACAAAAGGACTCCGATAAGTAAAAATTTTATTGCAAGTAGTTTCATGATTTTTAGCTTTAATGATTTACAAATTATTATGTTTAAATTCTATTTTAATAAATCAGCGATTTCCGGGCGGGCACCCTGTATCTGATCATAATCGAGTTTCAGTCCAAATGGTTCGTAGGCTTTTCCAAGGTAATCGTAAATTCCTTTAACAGCTTCAAAAGGAACAATAACCGATTGAAGTGCAGTGGAACCGGCATTGTTTTTTATTTCTTTATCGGCACCTTTTGCCAACAAAGCTTTGACTATTTCGGTACGGCCGAAAAATGCTGCTGTATGAAGAGGTGTTGAACCTTCGTTGTTTTTAAAGTTTACATCCGATCCGGCTTCAATCAATAACATTGCGATTTCTGTTTTTCCAAATATACAGGCAGTGTGTAACGGATTTCCTCCGCCTGAAGGATCTTTTTCATTCAAATCACTTCCTGCGGCAATGTGTTGTTTTACCACTTCAATGTCTCCTCTGAGTATGGCTTCATAAATTCCCATGGCTGGTGCATTAACGTTTGTTTTTTCAACTTCAGCCTTAACCTGTTTGATATTTTCTTTATTTATGAACACAAACATTGCTGCTACAAAAACTGCCAGTGCAGCAACCTTCATGGAATTGTTTCTTTTGAAAATAACTCTGTACCCTGAAACAAGTGCATTCGACAATACAAAAGTTAATACAATTGAAATGCTGTACTTGACCAGAGCCGGTAAGTTGAGGTTAAGCATTGCCAGTGCAACAAATCCGATTACAATCATGTGGATGATATAAACTGAATAGGAATTTTTATTCAGTTCAGCCATTAATTTGTTTGGTTTGTCAAATAAGGTTCTGAAAGAATAAATCAGAATATACAGGAACCCAAATATGGATGATAAAGCAGTTACATAATATACTGTACGGTCCATCAGGTCGGAAATCAGGAAATGGTTTCTGCCGGGTTCAATCAGATTGTAGAACATATTCAGGGCAACGGTTTTAAAAATCACCAGTGAAGGGATCAGTACCAAAACAGCAGCAATTAAATATTTAATGTTTTTTGAAGACGATTCAAATACTTTTAATTTATTACAAAGTGATCCTAAAAGGAATAGCATAAAATAAACAAGCAATCTTTCGCGCTGAAACTCCAAAAAGTATGAGTGGTGCCATCCTTTTAATCCGAGTTGAGAAATTACAAGGTTGTAGGCAAGTCCAATTACAAAGGTCACAGCAACTGCGGTTTTCAAGGAGAATTTTATTTTTAACAGATTAACTTTTGCTAAAACCCAGTAAACTACCTGGAAAACAAAAAGGGTAGGGAGGAACCACAACCAGTTCTGTGCCGGATTGTTTGCAAAAAAAGTCAAATCAGTACCTGCTCTTTGAAAAATGTGGAAATATGAAAACCATTCTTCCTGAGGTAATCCTCTTGAGTAAAGGAAGATGATTTTATAGGCAGGGATCAGTGTAAAAACTGCTACAATCCAGGGTAATAAGATCCGTTTTATTTTTGAAGTTAAGAATTCACGGTTGGTTTTATTTTTTAAAGAATTCGGGATAAAGTATCCTGAAATAAAAAACATAACAAACATAACGAACAGGTCGATGTAAGTGCGTACCCATGCCAGTGAATCGCATTTTGCAGAGTCGTCAACGATCCAGAACATGTCGAATCCGCGTTCATAGGTCATTCCTGCATGAAGTACAATTACCAGGAAAATTAAGAATGTGCGCAGATGGTCTAAAAAATATACTCTTGTTTTCATTTTATAGAATTTTTTATGATTTATAATTCTGATTTTTTTTATTAAAGTGATGAGATAACAGTAGAGTAACTCCAGGCATCCAGATTTATCATCCAGCTTTCAAGTTCCAATGGATTTTCTATAACCGGAAAGGAAGTAATTTTCATCATCCATTCTTCAATTTCCAGTGGATTTTCAGTTTCAGTGATATCTGTAACCGGAGACTCGTTTAAATTTAAAAACATCCAGCCTTCCAGATTTAAAGCTGATTCGGTATCTACTTTTATAAAGAAGGATGTTTCATTTGAATTAATGATAGTGGTTTTGGTTTCTTCTTTTTTTAATAAGTCATTTTCTTTATTATAAAAGGAATTGTGATTTGAACCGAAGGTTGCGGTTGCTATCAACATGCTGATTAGTAGTGTTAAATTTTTCATGATATTTTGCTTTTTAGTTTGTTTAAAAATTCGTTGATGTAAAGGTGCACTAAACCGTGATGCAGGGCTATTCAATTAAGAAGCAGATAATATCAAGTTTGATGAAGCAATAAAAATTATGACGTATCGATATAAATTATGACGCAAGCAGTGTAGCAAAGCCCAAAAAATAAAGGAAAAAATGTTTTTGAATTTGTTGATTAGTTGAGTAATAAATAGCTTATGATTAATGAATTGTAAATACAATTGTTTCTTAAAACAATCCTTTGTATCTTAAGCCAAAATTCCGGTTTTCAACTGTAGCCGATTTTACTATGGCTGATTCACAATTTAGGAAGAATGATTTTTTAAATAAGCTGATTGAACTGATCGGGGAAAATATTTCCAACGAGCAGTTTGGTGTTTCTGAGCTGGCCGACCGAATTGGTATGAGCCGTTCGAACCTGCTCAGGAAAATTAAAAAACTGACCGATTTATCGGCTAGTCAGTTTATCCGTCAGATACGCCTGGAATATGCCATGGAACTTTTAAAAGAGGAAAACTATAATGTTTCTGAAGTTTCTTATAAAGTTGGTTTTGGAAGCACTTCCTATTTTATAAAATGTTTTCACGATTTTTACGGATACCCTCCGGGTGAAGTAGGGAAAAAAGAGGTGAATGAAAATTTTATTCATGCATCAGGAGATTCAACACAGACTCACCGGTTGGCAGCAATAATGTTTACCGACATTGAAGGCTATACTGCCTTAATGCAACAGGATGAGAAAAGTGCTGTGGAATTGCGAAACCGGCATCGTGAAATAATTAATTCGATTACTCAGAAATTCAATGGGAAAATACTTCAGTATTATGGCGATGGTACATTAAGTACTTTTAACAGTGCTATCGATGCAGTAAGGTGCGGTATTGAACTTCAGCTTGCTTTCCGTGAAAAACCGTTAATTCCCGTCAGAATAGGAATTCACAGCGGAGATATTATTTTTAATGAGGATGGAATTGTGGGAGATGGGGTTAATGTTGCATCCCGGATAGAAGCTTTGGCAATTGCAGGAAGTGTTTTTATTTCAGAAAAAATTTACGATGAAATAAAAAATCAATCGGGAATATATACTGTACCTCTGGGTGAATTTGAATTAAAAAATGTAGGCAAGCCGATTGAGGTTTTTGCACTGGCAAATGCCGGGCTTTTGGTTCCGAAAAGAGAACAACTTGCAGGTAAAATCAAAAGAGAATCATTTGAAAGTGGAAAAAGTAAAGCATCTGAAAAAAAGTTTGGACTCAAATGGATTTTAATCTTTTTTTCGGTTGTTTTTATTTTTGTACTGGCTATTGTTCTGTTTGCCGTAATTAAACCTGTTTCGTTTGTACAATGGGAACTCGACAAATCGATAGCTGTACTTCCTTTTAAAAACGACAGTGCCGATTCAACCAATGTTTATTTTATAAACGGTGTAATGGAATCGGTGTTAACTGATCTGCAAAAGATCGAAGGCCTCAGGGTTATCAGCCGGACATCGGTAGAAAAATACAGGAACACGGATAAGACCATGCGCGAAATTGCCAAAGAGCTGGATGCAAGTTATCTGGTGGAGGGTAGTGGGCAAAAACTCGGTGATCAGGTTTTTCTGAATATACGGTTGATCGAAGGGCCAAGCGATAAGCGCCTTTGGGCAGAGCAATATAACCGCAATACGGAAGATATCTTCAAGATACAAATGGAAGTCGCCAAAAGTATTGCCGATGAAATAGAAGTATTGATAACTCCGGAAGAGGAACAGCGAATAGCAAAAGCTCCTACCAAAAACATGGATGCTTACGATGTATTCCTGAAAGGCCTTGATATCCTCAGTAATTCACAGATTTCTGATAAAAGTCCTGCTATTCCTTATTTTAGGAATGCCATTTCACTCGACAATGAATTTGCCAGAGCTTATGCTGCCATTGCTATTACATATTATTACCTTGATGAGGATAAACCAATCAAAGAATATTCTGATTCGATTAATTTTTATGCCGACAAGGCTTTGTTTTATGATTCACAACTGCCTCAAAGTTTAATTGCCAAGGCACTATTTTACGTGAATAACAGGGAATATGATCTGGCTGTAAATTACTTCGAAAGAGCTTTGGAATACAATCCGAATTACGACCTGGTGTTTGCATTCCTTGTTGATTTATATGTTAATCATATTCCGAATACAGAAAAATATCTGGAATATGCATTAAAAGGAATCAGGCTTGATAAAGCTTCGTATGACTCATTAACAATAAGTGTAATGTATCTGCACATAAGCAATTCAATGGTTCAGTCAGGATTTGTGAATGAGGCTGAAAAGTTTATAGAAAGATCATTGGATTATGATCCTGCAAATTTGTATTCAGAATATGTTAAGGCATATATTCTTTATGCAAAGAATCGTGACCTTCAACAGTTAAAAGACAGATTGCTTATTACTTATAAAAAAGATACAACACGTATGGATGTTTTACAGGAAGTAGCAAAAATCTGTTATTATATGAAGGATTTTGAGGAGGCATATTCATATTATAAAAGACTCATTACAGTCAGGGAAACTTATAATCTTAACTTATTCCGGAGTGAAGATTTGAAAATAGGTTATGTTTGTGCAAAAGTTGGTCTGCAACAGGAAGCTGAAAAATATTACAATTTATTTCTGGAATATTCAGAAAATGATCAGTCAATTTATAAGCATTTAAATTTTGCAATGTATTATTCTGCAAAGGGGGATAATGAAAAGGCCCTGGAGCATCTGGAATTATTTTCTGAACGGGAGAATTATCATTACTGGACAATATTGTTTTTAAAACTGGAACCTGCAATGGGAAATATTGTTGGAACTCCTGAATTCAACCGTATTTTTGATAAGATAGAAAAGAAATTCCAGGATTATCATAACAAATTAAAAAATACTCTCGAAACCAAAGGATTGCTATAATTCATAATAAATAAT
>JAFGGF010000378.1 GCA_016930735.1 Prolixibacteraceae bacterium | reverse complement strand
TTGTCAGTTGATATTTAGTTTGCAAATTTACTGTCGAGAACCTCGGTAATCATATCCATACTTTGGATACTGGTTGTTGCGTGTGCTACTTTACCGTTTTTATAATACATGGTAAAAGGCAATCCCATAAAGCCGCGGCATTCAGGTGCATTGCGGATAACATGTGCTTCAGGGTTGTCAAAAGCCATGGTGTAAAATTTGATATTTTCACGTTCTTCTTCCAATTCTTCCATTGCATCGTAAACAGGGATACACATCGGACCCATACGTCCACAACATACCATAACATTTTCGTTTTCGTGGATCAGTTTTTCCAGTTCTGCTGCAGTTTCAATTTCCTGCAAATTTGTTTGTAATAATTTCATGATAAATAGTTTTAATTATGAATTGACTCAGTAATTTCTTTTATTATTTTTTCATCCGATTTCAACCGGCCGCTTAAATAATTTTCAATCAGAGTTTGTGGTGTATCAAAAGGCACTCCTACAAAAAGGTTTATTTTATTGCTGATAAATTTTGAAATGATCCGTTGGTCAACCTTGTAGGCAATGATATCGGTTATACCCTGCCCGGCTGCCCATTCAGGCAGGTTGGTTAAATCATCGAAAGCAGGTATTTCTATTATTTTTTCAGAGATGTTTTTACTCTCAATCTCAAAAACAAGATAATGGCTGCACTGCCCGAAATACCGGCTTAATTTTCCATCGACTATTGGTATTGCAACTCGTTTCATCATTTTAAAATTATCATCTGCAAAATTATACTTCTGAAAACGACTGAACAAGAAATGTGGATTGGGAGTTGTTATAAAACTGGCTGAATTATTTCAGTTTTTTTCCTGTCAAATAGCAGGAAGCAAGTAAAATTTCTGGTTCAGATTTTATAGTTTTGCGTATGTAAAGTTTGATTTTCTTTAATTATGACTGATAATACCACTAATAACTTCTTTTCAAAACTGAATCCTGAAGATTTAAAAATCCTGAATGATAAGAAGACGCAGGTTCATTATCTGAAGGGAGAAACTCTTTTTAAACAAGGTGCATTTGCTCCCTATGTTATTCAGATCATTAGTGGATTGGTCAGGGTGTATTTACAGACCGGGCATGATAAGCAGGTAAATATCAGGCTTGCAAAACAGGGCGATTTTCTGGCGTTTTCGTCTGTTTTTGGTGAAAATGTTTATAACTATTCGGCTGTAGCATTGAATGACACAACAATCTGTATGATTGATAAAGAAGCTTTAAAAACAGCATTGCTCAATAATCCAAAGTTTGCATTGCAGGCTACTTCTAAAAATTTCAGGAATGAAAAGCATCTTTTTGAAATCATTCAGAATATTTCATATAAACAAATGCGGGGCAAACTTGCTTCTGCCTTACTATATTTATCTGATGAGGAATTTCTGGCTGAAGGTGTATTCAGTCTTTTAACCCGTCAGGATATTGCCGATTTTGCTACCATTTCAAGTGAAAGTGCTATTAAATTCCTTAAAGAATTTGAAAAGGAAGGATTATTAAAACTTGCCGGGAAAGACATCAAAATTACAGATTATAATAAACTGGAAGAGTTGAGCAGGAAAGGGTAGGGAGAGGTTGTATAAATTTAAGGTTGTCATTGTTTTCAGTGCCGAATTTAAAGTAAGGGACTGAACATGTGGGCAAATGATTCCTGGATTTTTTTATACAATTTACGTTTTTGCCATTCATCTAAAAATATCTCACGGCTTTTTGCCACATCATCTTTATAAAACCGTTCGAGTTTTTTAGTAAACGATTCATCGTAGATAAAGGCATTTACTTCAAAATTGGTTTCAATGCTTCTGAAATCGAGATTGGTAGTTCCGATTGAACAAAGTGCGGAATCGACCATTAATAACTTGCTGTGGATAAATCCTCCCTGGTAAAAAAACATCCTTACACCAGCTTCGAGTAATTCCTGTACAAAAGAAAAGGAACACCATTTTGAGAACCTGGCATCTGATTTTTCAGGAATGATGATCTGCACGTCGATACCTCCAAGAGCCGCAGTTTTTAATGCTGAAAGTATGTATTGAGGGGGAATAAGATATGGAGTTGTAATATAAACTGATTTTGTTGCACCTGCAATAGCGCTAAAAAAAGCCTGCCCGATACTTTCCCAGTCGGAATCGGGGCCGCTGGAAGCAATCTGAATGGGTATTCCCTGCCCTTCAGTAAAAGGAGTGTAATAGTTTTTCCCCTCAATATTTTGTCCCGAAACAAAAAACCAGTCGGCAGCAAAAATTACCTGCAGGCAGGCAACAGCATCGCCTTCGATCTTTAAATGAGTATCGCGCCAGAGACCAATTTTTTTGATTCCTTTTAAATAGCGGTCGGCAAAATTAATGCCTCCGGTAAAACCGGTTTTACCGTCAATAATAGCTATTTTACGGTGGTTCCTGAAGTTTAACTTGGAAGTAAGCCTTGGAAACCTGACTTTCATAAACGGGTATATTTCAATGCCTTCGGAAATCAGGCTGCGGAAGAATTTCTTTTTTAGTCCCCAGCTTCCTACATCATCAACAATTATCCTTACTTCAACTCCTTCCCTTCGTTTTTTTATCAGCAATTGTTTAAGCCTGTTCCCTATTTCATCATTTTCAATTATATAATACTCCAGATGGATGTGGTGTTTTGCTTTTTCAATTGAAGCAAAAATTTCATTAAAAGTGGCATCGGCATTGTTTAAAATTTTGGCTTTATTGCCGGTTGTTAAAAGTGCATTTGAATTTTTTAACAGTAAAGAAATTAATTTTTCATTTCCTTCGGGAACCTGATGAAAGTTAAAGTTCTTCTTGTTTATTTGCCTTAATTGTTTCGAAATTAATATCCTGAGTTTTCCCAGTTCAAACAGGCCTTTCCTTGAAAAAATTTTCCTTTTCCGGTAATCCTGCCCAAAAAATAAGTAAAAAATTAGTCCTAAAACAGGGATTAAAACAAGAACCAGTATCCAGGCAGCAGTTTTAAAAGGCGACCTTTTTTCAAGTACGATAATCACAGCAATGGCAATAGAAGTCAGCAGGAAAATTGCTGAAACTACTTGTAAAGTATCCGGTATGTATTGATCAAATACTCCCATTTATCTGAAATTATTATTCAATATCTGAAAAATCGGGTACATAAACAATTTGTATTTTATTTTCGTATAGGAATTACACCAAAAAACAGAAAACATGAAGGGATTAATTATTGTAGGAATATTGGTTTTATTTATTACAGCCTGCTCTGTAAATAAAGGGATTGTTCAGGTCTCAAAAACCAATGAAGGAGAAAATGTAGCAGACACTACTGAATATGAATTGATTACATTTGATGGTAAATTTGAGGCCTGGTATTCAATGAATGATAGTCCGGCAATGTACCGGTCGAAAGAATACTACGAATCGTGGAATAAACGATATGTAACTGCCTGGAATATAA
>JAFGGF010000065.1 GCA_016930735.1 Prolixibacteraceae bacterium | reverse complement strand
TATAATAATAAAAAGGTATCTGCCTGTTTTCGATCTTTTCAAAAAACCAATCAGAAAATTTATTGCCAGGTAAATAATCCCCACATGAAGACCCGATACAGCCAGAACATGCATTGCTCCGCAAGAGGAATAAACTTCTTTGGTTTCAGGATCCAAAGCATCTTTATATCCCAGTGTCAGTGCCGATAATATGGCAAATCTTTCATCTGTGATATTATTTTCCCTGTAAATCCCGAGGAGTTTATTACGTAGTTTTTCTGACAGAATCCGCAATGAAACAGCTGATTTAATTTTAAGTGGTACCCATTTACCTGAGCGAAGGTAAACCTGCCTGTAAATCTTTTGGTTTGCCATATATTTTCTGTAATCAAATTCGTTGGGATTTCCCTGGTTTTTTATAAAATCGGGATTGGTTTTAAAAATTATGCGGTTTCCGGGTTTTAAGTTATATGTTAAAGAATCTAATTCAAAATAGATGATTAGTTTTTCCTTTACTTTAAAAATTTGCTTGTCTACCTCAATATAATCAAGAAAAGCTTCAGTTTTAAGTGAATTTGTTTTCACTACAGGGTATTCAAGAACAGTTGCAATATAATTTTCACCGGTATTAAAATTGAAATGGGGATTAAATTTATAGTACCTGTAAATACCTGTGAGGATCAGGAATGTTGTAAGTAAAACAGAAATAAGCAAATATCCGGAATTTCTAATATTAAATATTAGTATTAATGAAATTAGTATAACCAGAATAATTAACAGGTTTCCAGGATTAATACCTGACATAAATGTGGCAATCAGAATACCTGAAATATAAGAAATACAAATTATTAGAAATGGGATTCTATTTAACATTTTCAATAAAGGAAATTATTATTTTCCCTTATAACGAGGATTTTCTTTAAGAGTTACATTTATTTTCAGGGAAGGACAACCTTATAATGTGTATTCACTTTTCCCTTTGTTATATTCAGAAGCTTGCTTTTTAAAAGGCGTTTTTTAAGAGGATTTAAATAATCGATAAATAAAACTCCTTCCAGGTGGTCATATTCATGTTGAATAATCCGGCTGGCATATCCTTTAAATGTTTCCGTATGTTCTTCAAAATTTTCATCGAAGTAACGGATGGTTACATATTCAGGCCTTGCAACATCTTCCCTGATTTCAGGAAGGCTCAGGCAGCCTTCATTCATCAGCCATTTTTCACCACTTGTTTCCAGAATTTCAGGGTTAATAAATGCTTTTTTAAAATCTTTTAGTTCAGGCTCATCGTCGGCACCTGACGAGGCATCAACTACAAAAACCCGGATTGATTTTCCTACCTGTGGGGCGGCCAAACCTACTCCATCAGAAAAATACATGGTTTCCCACATATTTTCTAAAAACTCCTTAAAACCTTCAAAATTTTGATCAACAGGTTTTGCTTTTTTTCTTAAAATCGGATTCCCATATACTGTTACAGGATATATCATTACTAATGTTTTTTTTGTTCCAGATAACTTTGTAAAATAATTGTTGCACTAATACTGTCAACCAACTCCTTGTTTTGCCTTGCCTTCTTTTTAAGCCCTCCGTCAATCATTGCCTGAAATGCCAATTTTGACGTAAAACGTTCATCCACTAATTCAACTGGAATTTCCGGATAAGTTAATTTTAGTTTTTTCAGGAACGGATTGATATAACGAACAGCTTCAGATGCCTGATTGTTCATTTGTTTTGGGTAACCAACCACGATACAGTCAATTTGTTCCATTCTTAGATATTCAGTAAGGAATTGCCATAAATCATGAGTCCTGACTGTATCCAGTTTATTGGCAATTATCTGCAAAGGATCGGTAACTGCAAGCCCAACCCTTTTTTTGCCATAATCAACTGCTAAAATTCGTCCCAATTTTTTTTTTGCAAAAATATAATTTATTCGAAATTATGCTAATTAACTTCATTTTAAAATAAAAATAATCAAATTTAATTGTTTGTGAATTAGAATGTTATAATTGTACTTAAATTGTTGATTTACTTTTTGGCATATACTTTGCAATCCTATTGATGTAATATTACATAAACATGGCGCCAAAAAAAGAAAACAAACTGATATTTAGAATTTAATTGAAAAAGCCATGAAAGCAAGAAAAATAAGGCTGATAGTTACGATGTTTACTCTGGCTGCAGCAATCACAGTAATAACAATTCCGGCTGAAGCCCAGCGGAGGAGTTCAAATGAAAGAGGCAAAAGTGAAAAAGTTTCTACTACCAAAAGCAGAAAATCAACACCACAAACTTCAAGAAAAAGTACGACTGTAAAAAGCACCCGTTCAGAATCAAAAGCTGATTCACAGAGGAATTACAAAAGGGATGATATGAACAGGGCACCCAGGAAAGTTGAACAAAGTGATTACCGGAAATCAAATCAGAAAAAGACTGAACCTGTAGCTACAAGAAGAAGTACCGACAATAGGGATAACAGGGTTCAGAACAAGACACAAAATCCTGAAAACAAGGGGAATGTTACACGCAGAAGCAATGAAACTCCTGACAGAGAGCGAAATCCTGTTAGAAATACCCGAAATTCAGGTAACGATGACAATCGTTCAGCAAGGATTTTGAACAATCCTGACAGGAGGCCTGATTTTGACAGGGACAGGCCATCAAGGAATTATAAAGGTTCAGACAATTACTGGACAGGAAATAATCATAACGATATACTCAGAAACAACCGTAACAGCAGAAATGCAAGGTATTGGGACAGGCATTGGGAAAATTACAGATGGAATAACAGGAGTTGGAGAGATTATTACGGATCATACCGTCCGCATGCTTATCTGTATAATAAATACTATTTCCATCATCCGAAATACGGACATGTTATCAGGAGATTTATTAATAAACCTGTAATTTTTGTTTACAACCATGTTCCCTACTATTGTTACGACGGGTATTTCTATAATTACCGCAGAGGTATAGGTTATATTTTAACAGACCTGGCTTATAACCTTATTTTCCCGGAATTACCTTACGGATATGAAACAGTTTATATTAACGGATATGTATATTTCAGGGTTGGAAATTTGTTTTTTGAATATGTTGGGAATGGTTATCAGTTAGTTTATTATCCTGAAATGTTTCTGGCTGACAGGTACTAAGTTACCATATTATATTGTTTTTGTTTCGGGTCCCGCTTCGGCGGGATCTTTTTTTTTGTCAGAATCGGAAATTAAGGTAGAAATTAAAGGTCAGTTTCTGGGCCTTTATCAAGGTAGTTTCTGTAACCTGCCTGTTCTCAATGTTGAAATTCCTGACATAAACATCAAGGTAGTTTTCTGTATTTAATGCGTTTAGTACAGAAATTCCGGGTTTTATATTTACTTTTTTCAGATTAATGTTATAATTCATCGAGAGGTCGATCCTGAAATAATCAGGTAACCTGGAATATTCTCTGACTGTATTAAACTGATCATCTTTTTCGGAACTTTTTATATAGGGCCTGCCGGTAGTAAACAATGTGAGAGTTGAAAAATTCCAGTTGTTATAAGAGTAGATATTTGTCCATTTCAACTCATGAGTCTGGTCATATAATGCCGGAATGTTTTCACCATTGTTTATTTCATCGTAATTACTTGTTGTTTTACTCAAAGAATAAGCAAACCATGAAGTGAACCCATTGTTTTCATATTTTGCAAGCAGGTCAATCCCATAAGCCTGTCCTTTTCCCGAAATAAAACGGCTTAAACCCGGAGTGTCGCGTGATGGTTCTGCAGTTCGTTGCCCCGGATACTGAAAGAACAAATATTCCTGCAATCCGTTAATCGTTTTATAGTAAATTTCCACATCAAAAAAAAGTCTGTCCTGTTTGTAACTTATTCCGGCAATGTAGTGATTCGACCTGATAATCGGATGTGTTACATCATCCGCAAGCACCCAGAAGTCGCGGTTGTAGCCATAGGACTGTTCAGATGCTGACTTGTTTAAAAACTGAAGATACCTTCCGGTAGCAACCTTAAAAATGAAATTGTTTTCAGTTTGGTAACTGGCCGAAAATCGTGGTTCAAAATAAAACTT
>JAFGGF010000377.1 GCA_016930735.1 Prolixibacteraceae bacterium | reverse complement strand
CTGTATGGATAATCGCCATACCACAGCGAATAATAATACAATGTACTATCCAGATATTGTGTGGCATTTTTCCAGTAATCATAATTGAAGTCGGGGAAAAAAGCCCAGGTAGTCACTGTCCGTCCTGAATGCGGGAGTTTGACGCTACTCTTTAGAACATTGTAGTTTTTGTCGGCGAACCAGGCGAAATCATGAATGTTTTTTTCGGTAAACCGAATTGTTTTCGGATTTTGCGATGATGGTGTCTGAAAATTTGCCGTACGGCTAAAATCAGTCTTTACTTTTGTTTCTTCGGCTAACTTATTGAGCCATTCAACTTCGGTATCGGTAACAAGGTTGCCAGAGGCGGCAACAATATAATTTTCGGGTAAAGTAATGGAAACATCAAAAGATCCGAATTCGGAATAAAACTCACCGATATCGAGGTTTGGCATTGGGTGCCAACTGAACCTGTCGTAAACTGCCGGCTTTGGGTACCACTGCGATATTCTGTAGGATTGAGCTACGTACCCGAATTTTGAGCTGCTTCCCCGTGGAATTTTGACATGGAATGGTGTTGTGATTTTAATACTTTCTCCACTTTTTAAGGGTTCATTCAAGCTAATCTTACAAACATCAATATGTTCTGAATCGAGGCTCCACACTACCTTCCTTCCATTCACTTTAAAATCAAGAGAATCGATATAACCACGTTGCGATTCGATTTTAAATAATTCCCGTTTCCCGTTAAATTCCAGTTTTTGCTTTGTTAAAGCCGTGTTATTGTTTTTAAATCCATTGGCCCATAAATGGAAATAAATAAACTCAAGATCGTCGGGTGAATTATTAATATATTCGATTTCTTCGAATCCGCTTAACTCGTGAATGCTGTCGTGTAAGGTTACGTTTATTTTATAGTTTACCTCCTGCTGAAAATATTCCTGTGAGAACAAGGATTGAGGAATTAGTAGATTAACCAATATTACATAATACAATATGTCGTTTTTTCGGAACATGGATATAAATTTTTATTCTTGTATCAACTTTTTCAATTGCTCAGCTGCTGTTTTACTCTGAGGATTCAATTCGAGCGTTTTTTTGTAGCATTTTATAGCTTTTTCGGTTTCTCCTGTGGTGTTGAGAAATTCGGCATAATATAACCACCCGGAAGGATAATCAGGCAGTAAAATGGTTTCCAGCTTATAAAATATTCCTGCATATTCATTTTTATTTGCATCGGCATAAGCCCGTGCAACAAGTAGAAGTTCATATTTTAAATACGATTCTTTTATCTGGCTTCCATAAGGATGAAAGCCACATTCGTTGGTATGCAGCCTCCAGTTATGGTTTAACCGGCGTGCTTTTGTTATTACAGCCTGAAGGTTTTCCTCGTTGATCACTCCTTTTGAGTAAGCTTGCTGAAGGGGCATTTCATTGTCTGATCCGGCGATGAGCAATTCTTCTTTTAAATTAAACCTTAATTGTTTGGGATCATTATTCAAAATAAAATTCAACAATTTATCTTCGCCTGAAAAGAAATCGGAAGAAATTACAGGAAACGGAACCTGGGGAGGAAATATAAATTCTTTACCTGCGGGTAAATCCATAAAAAATTCGGATGATGAAACATGAAATTCAAAGTTTCCGCTTGGTACAGTGCCCAGTTGCAAGGCGGTTGACCAAAGATGCAGGGGTCCACCCATTGGCTCGCCGAAAAATGTTGCTTCAGTGTATGTTTTCAATTGTGAAACCAGCATTATAGCGGCACTAAAAGTTTGCCGTCCAATCAGTACTGAAAAATTTCTATGCTGAAGGATTTCCTCTCGTTTTATCAATTCTTTTACAAACCCGGGAATCAAAGAACCATTTCCGCCGGTATTAAACCGCAGGTCGAGGATAAGCGAATTGATATGATCAGCGTTTGCGTCGAAATAATCCCATAACCTGCTTTGGAAATCTGAAAAACTTTGTTGCGGCGAATCGGCCAACTGATTTATTTGCACATACAGTGCTTTTTCGTTATTAAAGAACAGGTATTTAAAATTAACGTAATCTTCGTAAAATGTTTTCAAATATTCTGGAATCCGCTTGCTAAACGGATTCAAATACTGAAAACCGCCGGAACCGTTTAACGACCGTTTAATCCATTCATTACTACTTGTGGCTTTTACAGGTTCTATTCCGGCATTACTGATAATACCATCTTTTGTAATATACTTTAACCAGACAGTATCTTTTGTTTCAATTATTCCTAATCCCTTAAGGAATGCTGTGTTTGAAAGATACATCGGAAGGTAATTTTTTCTTCCGAAATCATTGTCGGAAGGGATTATTGAATTCAGACGCTCTTCGACTTCTTCAATTTCAATTCCGTTAACTGCTAAAAGCCTGGCGCCCATTAGTGTTTTATATTCTTCAATCGTTGAAATAATAAATACTCCGTCTTCGAAAACATAAGTCCGCAAAGGCAGCAGAATATCGGTTCCAAAATTATTTTCGGGGTAAATTTGAGTATGCCCGTCACGCAGTTTTGCTACGACTTTCATTACGGCAATCAGGGATTCTTCGTGCGAATGTGAATTCTCAACAACTTTTTTTTGTTTTTCGGCAAACGCCTCAAATTCTTCCCTGCTTATTCTGAAATAGGGATTGGGGTGGTTGGTTTTGATGCTGTTAACTACAAAATCAAAATCAGTGATCCATCCCGTGTTATCGACCATTATAATTTGCGCATGAACGGAAGTTATAACAACCATAAAACCCAAAAATGTAAGAACACCTTTACAAGTGTAATTAATCCATTTCATTTTCAGTTTATATTAAATAAATCAGTTTCCTGATGCTTCATCTGCTTCCAAAACAGATAGCCTGCAATAAGATAAATCACGGCGGTTAATATACCGGTTTCGGAAACCCAGTAACTGGTGTATTTTGTTTTTACGGTCATTTCCCAAAACATAGACATGAGGATGATGTTGTGGCTACTATGCAGAAGAACACCGACCCACAGGCTCTTCGACCTGGCTATCAGCGCAGTCTTAATAATGGAGTTCCCGATCAGGACTAAAGAAAATCCCGGCAGGGCAATCCATAAAGGGGCATTGTATCCATACACTCCACCGATGATTGCCGGATAATGCCACACCGACCATATAAGTCCGACGAAAATTCCTGTTACAGGGACTGAATGAAGTTTCAGTAACCTGGGAGTAAGGAATCCTGACCAGCCAATTTCTTCGCCTAGTGTCAGCACACTTACCGTAATGGTATAAATAACAGCTTTTGAGACAAAGCCAATCCAAAACGGGGCCGGAGTTTCAAATCCAAGGTAACGCGCCCACCGGTAGTTTCTGACTTCGTCGGGTGTAAATTCTGCAATACCGGACAACCAGACAATTCCATAAACAACAATTGCAATTGCAAAAGGTAAAATATATGCCCACCCAAGGTATTTCAGTTTTCCGGGACGCCATCCGTAGCTTCTGATATTTTCGCCGGTTACAGCCGAAGTAATAAATGCCGAAATGCCAGGAATCCACATCATCAGCATAGCGATACTCCGTTTGTTTTGAAGGTTGTTAAACATCCATACAAAAACAACAGTTGTAAGTATGGTAAGTATTACAAAAAACAGCTTTATCATGTACGTATTATTGTTCTGTTCCAT
Organism: Prolixibacteraceae bacterium; assembly: GCA_016930735.1. GTDB lineage: Bacteria > Bacteroidota > Bacteroidia > Bacteroidales > Prolixibacteraceae > JABMQB01. Next base: position 1,688 of record JAFGGF010000377.1, on the reverse strand, counting down.
AAATTTTCCTGGTTTTCATCCTGTTAAGTAATCTGGTTTAATTCAGTTCAAGTATTTATACAGTTCTGTTTTTAGCTCTTCTGATGGATCAGGAGCATTGGCATTTAGAAACCTTCCTTCTTTGTCAATCAAGATATACCGGGGAATTTCGCCAATCAGGTAATCGTTTATAAATTTACTTTCATCTTCGGGTAGGAACTGAAGCCCTGTAACATTGAATTTTCCCATCCGGTCAATCCATCTTTCCCTATTTTCAGGTAATTCCCTGCAAACACCTATAAATGCAATATTTTTATCCTTAAACTCATACTTAATTTTGTTGAAAGCAGGCACCGCTTTTAAACAAGGGGCACAAAATAATCCCCATACGTCCATGTATAAATAGCTGCCTTCAAAATCGACAAGTGTGTAAACTTTCCCGATTGAGTCTATAAATCTGAAATCGGGAGCCGGTTTACCAGGCAAAACTTTTTGATATTTTAAATACATTTCCTGAAGCTCCGATAGATAAATACCGTTTTTACAAAGATTCTGAAGTGTGTCCATTATTGCATCGTTGACGTTAAGGTTGTAGATTTTCCCTTGCATCAAATAGTATATCATCTCATCCCTGATTTTTACGGAAGGATTTAATTTGTCGATTTCTGAAAACATCAGCCTTACAAACTTATGTTTTTGAGCCTTTTCCCCAATATTGACCTGCCTTAATTTCAAATCGATGGTTGATTTAATAAATTTCTGAAAATCGTTTAATTGCAATAATGTTGTGTCTCTGAAATCGGCATGTGCCAGGTAGGTGTAAAATGTGCTGTCAGGTTTTTTTACGAGCTCGTTTTTACCATTAAAATTTATCTCGTAGGTATTTAAAATCCGGTAAATTCTATAATTAATTTTTTCTTTTTCCAGCCGGGTAAAATTGTAGTTTAATTCAGCTGCATCAGTATCATCAACCAGTTTTATCAAATCATTTTGCAAAGCAATTATAACTGTTTTGAAAGAATCGGGAGCCAATGAATACAATTCCTGCGCGTTCAAATCCCACATTACTTTTTGTTTCTTCTGATTTATTTCTTTTAGTATATTTGAGATAACAGCGCTTCTTCCTCCTAAGAATTGAAAACCTCCATCGGCAGACTCAATAAAAACGCTATCGCCCGGCAACAAAAAAACCTCAATCTGATCTGTCAGATAAAAATATTCCTGTGAGTATTCGACCGGAATTCGGATTAAAAACCGATTTCCCTCAAAGGTTATCTGATACTTCTCTCCAAACTTTTCCCTGATATCATCTTTTAAGAGTTCATTGCTCAAAGTTCCGGTTATCACACTTTCTTTGCGCTCAGTTTTTCCGCATGAAAAAAGCATTATAACAGCTCCGGCAATCAGGATAATACGTTTCATTTATTTCGGATTTTATTTTTATTTATTTCCTGAATATTTCAGCTAGCTTTTTTTCAAGTTGTTCTTTGTTTAAATCTTTGGCAGTGATAATTCCGTTTACAACCAAAACATTTTGAGGTAAAAACTGAATCCCGTATATATCTTGTGCTTGATTTTTCCAACCTGTAAGTGATGGATACTCGTATTTAGTTTGTTTTGTCGTGATTAATAGCATTAGTCAGGTTTTCATTGTAAAATCGGAATGGTTATTTTTTAACCAGTAAATAAGAGCCAAAATTATCCTCGGT
>JAFGGF010000376.1 GCA_016930735.1 Prolixibacteraceae bacterium | reverse complement strand
TTGCGGTGATCGAAAGCTGCAACGATCCGGCTAAGTTTCCCGATATTTTCTGATGGAATACCATACCTGTAAAGCTCATCGATAATGGCTTTCCCTTCTGTTGATTTCCATTTCACAGTTTCAATCATCTGGAATAAGCTGGCATATTTTTTCAATATCTTCACACGTTTTCCAAACTGATGATAAATGATGGCTGTATTTTTCTTCTCTACCATCCACAAGCCAAACTGCAACAATCCCGAAAGGATGAAATATGTAAAATTTCCGGTTATTAACCAATATATTACCGAGGCAACTGAAAATAAAGGGAGAAGTATCATCAGTAAAGGTAAAATGTTTATCGTTTTTAATGAAAATTCTTCTTCGCCCCATTTCTCGAATAATTTGCTTTCCGAAAAATCTTCGGAATAAAGCATACCGTTTGCCATGAACGATTGCCTCCACTCAACCATCGTGGCCAGTTCGCCAATCAGTTCCTGCCTGGCTGTAATTTTCTCAGGGCACTCAAGAGGTTCATTCAACAAGCAAGCAAGTTGTGCCCTTCCATTTAAGGTAACAGTCCGGCTTAAATACTGAAACAATGAGCCTTTGCCAAAAAGGTCGAGATCGAACGAATTGACATGGTTAGGGTCGATAAATTCTTCACCGCTGCAAAAACCCGAAAAATCGTGATCGATGGCATTAAGTTCTTCCTTGTTAATTTTTATAAGATTTTCACAATACTTTTTTTTAAGCCCCTTTTCAATGTGCTTCTTTACGAGAATCAGAAAAACGATTAGAAATATCAGCGACAGGCCAATCCCTGCTATCAACAGGCCTTTAAAAATAAATGGCGTTGTTATGAACAAAACAAAAGCTGCCAGCCGTGCAAAGGATAATCCGGTCATTTCCCGGGAAATGCTTTTCAGCATAAGTTCATACCCCGAAACCTTTTGCAGGTAAAAATCTCTGATGTTATCCATGTCAGGCAAAATTGAATTTTCCGGTTAAGGAAATCACAAACAATGTGGCAGTAATAAAAAACAATGCCAGCATAAGACATCCGGCATATTTAAAATCCCATTTATCAGCCAATTGTATCTTTTTACGTATAAAGTGATCGTCAAAAAAGATTAAGAGTTTAAAAAAACCCCAACCTGTCAAATATCCAAAAACGATACCTGTCAATACATCAAAAGGGTAATGCACCCCAACATATATTCTTGAATAAGCAGTTACCGCAGCCCACAGGAAAAGCCAGAAAGTCAGCCATCTGTTTTTAGCCAATAATCCAGTAAATACTGACAAAGTAAAGGCATTTGAAGCATGGGAAGAAAAAAAACCGTATAAGCCTCCTTTCCCGAGGGGCATATTTACAAGGCCCGAAAGGGCAGGTTCATGCGTTGGCCTCAAACGTTGCACCAAATCCTTTATTAACCCTGAAACCTGATCGCTGAAAACGATGGCCAACGCCAATAAAATGGCGACCCAAATACCTTCCTTTTTATATTTACTGATAATCAACACTAATAAAAGCAGGTATAATGGGAACCACACTTCTTTGCTGGTGAAAAGTGAAAAAAAAGCATCTGTAAAAGGGCTGTTTTTCCCATTCAGGAATAGGAAAAGTTGTGTGTCGATATGGTTTAGCCATTCAAAAAAGCCCATAATTATCGGTTAAGAATTTGCCAGATGGTATCTTTCAGTTTTTGGATATTCAAACCGGTTACCGAAGATATGAAAATATGCGGGATTTTACCCAAACCCGTGCTTATCTCAGCCATCAGTTCCTGGTCGAGCATGTCCGACTTGCTGATTGCCAGCAACCGTTCCTTGTCGAGTAGCTCGGGATTGTATTGCTCAAGTTCATTGAGAAGAATGTTGTACTCTTTAAGGTGGTCGTTACTATCGGCCGGAACCATAAACAGCAGCATGGCATTGCGTTCGATGTGCCTTAAAAAGCGGAGTCCCAGTCCTCGTCCCTCGTGAGCCCCCTCGATAATACCGGGAATATCAGCCATCACAAACGATTGTTGCTCGCGGTGACCCACAATCCCCAGGTTTGGGACCAGTGTTGTAAAAGGGTAATCGGCAATTTTGGGCTTTGCCGCCGACACTACCGATAGCAGTGTCGATTTCCCTGAACTTGGAAAACCCACCAGTCCAACATCGGCAAGGATTTTTAGTTCAAGTATGCGCCATCCCTCCTCAAGTTCTTCTCCCGGTTGGGCATAACGCGGGGTTTGGTTAGTGGCCGATTTAAAATGTGTGTTTCCCAGTCCGCCCCTTCCACCACGCATGATGATCTGCTCTTCTCCCTCGCGGGTAATTTCGCATACAAATTCTTCGGTTTCACCATGTTTTACAACTGTGCCAAGCGGGACTTCAAGTATGATGTCTTCACCATCGGCGCCGGAACTGCACTGCCTGCCACCCGATTCGCCATGGCCTGCAAAAATATGTTTACGGTATTTCAGGTGCAGCAGGGTCCAAAGCTGGGCGTTGCCTCTTAAAATGATATGGCCTCCTCTACCCCCGTCGCCTCCGTCGGGACCGCCTTTGGGCTCAAATTTTTCACGTCGAAGGTGAGCTGAACCCGGCCCCCCGTTGCCCGACTTAAAAAAGATTTTTACGTAATCAACAAAATTGGTTTCAGCCATGTTATGAAAAATTTCCGCAAAGTTAGTAAAACATTGGGAACTGGTTACTGGGTGCTGGGTACTTTAGTCTAACAGATCGCGACAGTCATTCTCATCAATTTTTCTATATCTCATCTGATATAACTAAATTCGTAGCCAAATGTTTTTAATTGCAAATACAACTACTGATTCATATTGAATATTCCAGATTTCGCATTTTAAATAAAAACACTTTCGAAACATTGAAAAGGGTAAGGAACTTTAAAATACTTCAACAGCAATAAATCAACGCTTTCAGAGTTTGTACTAAATGATTAATTACTAAAATCATGGCAAAAATTCGTGCAAACCGGAAAACACTGATACGGTGGAAAATCTATGTCGACCGTGCAAAAATGTACATTGGGTACATCCAGTTCTTAATGATCGCCTTTGTTCTTTTGGAAGCATACCGTGAAAGTTTCTTTGGAAAATTGATTTATGATAATATGCTGATTTCTGTGCCAATCATCGTAGTGATTTTTGTCTTTCTATCGCTTATTGTTGGCAGAATTGATACGCTATGGGGATTGAGGGAAGAGGAGTTGCGCAATTCTTCAAATTCAAATCCTGTAATGAGGGACATCCTGAAAAACATGGAGGAGTTGAAAAAAGAGTTGGCTGATATGAAGTCTGAAATGGGCAAAAACAAATAAACTTAACTGGATCTGATTAATCATTCTGAAAGAATGACACCTACAAGCACAGGTTGTAGTGCAACGAAAACCTGTGTGTGGAAGCCATTGACAAAATTTAAAGGCTGAAAGCCTGGCTGGCGTTTTTTCGGCTCCTTCAGAAACCTTTTGCCCTTACGGGCAAACCTTCGACTTGGAAAGTAGAAGACCCGTTGCTGCAGGAAACATGAGTTTTTTACAGTTCCATGCAGGCTTTGGGATTTGGTAACGATGTACATCGGGATTGGAATTTGGAATTATAGATATTTGAAATTACCATAATTAGCACTAACTTAGGCAGGTATTTACTGCACGCCCCACTGAATGCGTTATCTTAAGAAAGTTATACATATTTCTGTCTGGCTTACAGTAGCATTTTGTATAAAATGCAAAAATTAGATACAAGTTTGAAATATGAAACGAGCATCTTTCTTTCAAAAAATAAACGGTCCCATTAAAACTGTTACCAACAAAATTTTTTGTTACAAAAATAATTTCCTGTCATATTTTCTAAGGGAATTATTTGGAATTGAAACAATACTTTCAAGAATAACAAGATTAATTCTCATTTTCATGGTTTTAATTTTTTACTCAAACTGCAAAGAAGATGAAATAAGTGAAACAATTATTAAAAGTCCGGTTTATTATGATATCACTATCGAGAATAACGACATAAAATCTTTGGTGAAAACAATTGATGGAAAAGTTCAAGAAAAGATTATTCATGAAGATAATGATTCAATTTTCAATAGATATAGATATATCAGGATTGACTCCTTATTCTTATATGAAATGGATGAGTTTAGAATTGGAGATGACCATTTAGCCAGATCAGGAAAAGGTTTTTATTTCAATGGTCATGATTCAATTTACCATGATATTGAATTAAAATATAATTGTGGTTTTCTAACCTTTCTTAAGTATTATTATTTAGGAGAACAATCCGGCTGGATATATTATTCTTACGAAACAGATAGTGAAAATGTTTTATCAAGGGATTATGAAAATAACTCTGCAGACTGGTCTTTGTATTATTTCTCGTATAATAACATTAAAAACCTTATCGATATTATGACATTCAGGCCAAAAGTTCTTGGGAAAATCAGCACCAACCTGGTTTCCGAAATGGAACGTTTCGATAAGTCCACACAATATGAAACCGATAAACCTACGGTTACAACATTTGATTATACTTTGAACGATGATGGCTATGTAGTTGAAATGAAATACGAAGAACTCGATTACAATGGAATCTATAAAAGAAACTACATTTTAACCAAACAAACAATTTACTTTAATTATGAATTTTTGTAGTGTGTTTTAAAACCCTATCAAATAAAGAATAAAAACTGAATGTTTAAAAATCTTTTTCTCTCTTAGCTCCAGAATCCTTTTTGCCCTTTGAGCAAACCTTCGACCTGGAAAGTCAAAGTCCCGTTGCTGCTGGAAACATGAGTTTTTTAAAGTTCCATGCAGGCTTTGGGATTTGGGTTTTGGGATTTGGGTTTTGGAATTTGGAATTTGGATTTTGGAATTTGGAATTTGGATTTTTTCTTACTCCAGCACTTCTTCAAACTCCGGCAAATCACGCCAGTGCCATTTACTTAAAATAGTCCCTTCCTGCAAAAGCAGCAGCCCTGGGTTAGATCGGATAATGGTTTTAAGGGTGATCTCGTCGCAAAAGAAAAACTCGTAGGGTGGTTGATACTCTTCATTAAATTTCTCAATATCAGTTCCGGTCGATGAGGTTAGGCATATAAAATTCCATCCTCGATCAATGGCTGTTTGTGCCAGCATGTTTATTTTATCCTGCCGTTTTTTGCTGGCCTTTTCAAGGTTGTACGAAACAAGCATCAAGGTGTAATTCTGATCGTACAGGTAGTATTCGGCCACATTTTCACCATACCGGTTTTCGATTGTAAAATCATGTATAGGCGGATGGTACCCGGCCTTAACAAGCACCGACTGTATTTCAACAAATTCCCAGTTCAAGGTATCCTGCCAGGGGTAGTTCTTTTCGTTGAATTTTTTGGTACGGCCAGTTTTCAGGTTCCTGTACACAAAATCACTCCGGTAAACATCAGCAGGAGCATCGTCGGGCATTGCCATTCCGTCGATAATGTTTGCCCCTATTTTATATGGTCTGAAATCGATGAGCGGAAGGTGGTTATATGAATGAAACTGCAAAAAACCAAATACCAGCAAAATCACCACAAAGTATCCGTTTTGAAAATTTAAATTGAAACGGTTTTGGTATTTTTTTCTGTAAATAAAAACCAACACTGCAAAAAGCAAAAGCACAATGTTTTTATAAAAAGTTTCCCAGTTGGTAAGAATGATCGCATCGCCAAAACAACCACAGTCGCTTACAGGGTCTTCAAGAGCAATATAAAGTGTAAGCACCTGGAAGAATGCCATAAAAATCAGGGCAAACCATGAAAAAAGATTGACCCTGTAATTCAGTAGTAAAGCTACCCCTATGGCGAATTCGAAAAGTGCTAGCAGAATAGCCAGTGTAAATGACAGACCGTTTGCCCAGCCGGTGCCAAAAGCAGTAAAATAATCGATAAATTTATAGGTGGACCCCAGGGGATCGATACCCTT
>JAFGGF010000064.1 GCA_016930735.1 Prolixibacteraceae bacterium | reverse complement strand
CCTTTCATTTGCGCAACTGCCAGAGCAGCCTTTACAAAACGCAGAATTTTTTCTTTTACATCCTCAGGAATTGTTGTATCGCCAGCATCCTGAACATCACGGCCATAAATTCCAAATGCCGGTAATCCTTTCTGTGTATATCCTGCCAAAGCTGCCGCAAGGTAAACTGCACCCGGGCGTTCTGTGCCGTTAAAACCCCATACAGCTTTCGGAATCATCTGATCGGAATCCATCACCTCTGTACCATAACACCAACACGGAGTAACTGTTAACGATACTCCCACTCCCTCCCGGCTGAACTTGTCAGCACATAAGGCAGCTTCTGCAACCCCTCCGATTGTTGTATCTGCAATTACACATTCCACTTTCCCGCCATCCGGAAAACGTAAATTTTCTTCAATCAACTTAGCTGCGGCTTTTGCCATATTCATTGTCTGAACCTCAAGAGATTCGCGCACGCCTTCTTCCCGTCCGTCAATTACGGGGCGAATCCCTACTTTTGGTAATCTGCCTATTAATCTGTTTGCCATAATCTATATTTTATAATCTGAATATTTTGTTTACTTACTTTTTATTTAATAAATATTTAATCGATTAAGCATCCTTCCAAAAAAATCAACAAGACTGTTGTTCAATAAAAGAATGTTTTAACCTGATTTGAACAGTTTTCCTTGAACCATTCAATTGATCGATAAGTAATCTGACTGATTCTTTCCCCATTTCTTCAACCGGTTGAACGATATAAGTAATCGGGGAATAAAAAAAATCAAAAGCTTCATCGCCGTCAAATCCAATAAAAGCAACATCTTCGGGTACTTTCAATTCTGAATTTCTAAAATAATAAAGCCCACTGATTGAAAGTGAATTTGTTGTAAAAATCAAAGCTTCGATTTTGGATTCTTTAAGTAATAATTTATCAAGCGATTCTGCCATATCAGCCCTGGTATGTTCATATTTAATTAATTCAATATGAATTTCTTTCTCAAGACCTTCCTCTTTCATTGCCTCACAATAACCTCCAATCCTTTCAGACATTGGATTTAATGAAGATTTATTTGCTACAATGGCAATCCTCTTGTAACCCTTGTCAAGTAAATAATTTGTGGCTTCATAAGTTGCCGTATAATTATCAATTAATACCGAGTCAATATTTTGACCTTTCATTTTTCGGTCTATCAGTACAATTGGAATTTCTCTTTCCGATAATCTTTTAATAGCTGCATCCGAGCCTTCAGGCGGAACAATAATAAAACCATCGACCTGCCTGTTACAAAGCGTATCGATCAATGCTCCAAGCTTTTCACTGTCTTCGTCAGAACTCCCGAATAAGACATTGTATCCAAATTTATTTGCTTCATCTTCAATTACCCTGACCATTGTGCCAAAAAACGGATTTGCAATATCGGCAACAATCAGCCCGATAGTTTTAGTCCATCCCTGCCTGAGGCTCCTGGCGATCTGGTTAGGCCTGTAATTTAGTTCTGCAGCAACCTCCCTTATCTTTTTCACGACATCCTTTCCTACCCTTTTTTCCTTTTCCTTGCCGTTTAACACATAGGAAACCAAAGCTGTAGAAACCCCAACCTTTTCAGCAATGTCTTTTAATGATATCCTTTTCCCCATTAATTAATTGCAATGCAACTGTGAACTTTTTCGAACAGATTATTTTAATAAATCTGAATCCTAACAAATATATGCTTAATCGATTAAACAAACAATTTAATTTATAATGAATTTCATGTTAACCAACATAAACTAAACAGATTTTAAAATAATGATTAGATCCGTTATATTTTTATAAATATTTTTCTTTTGTATAAGAAATAACAGATAAACCACAATCCCCAAGTTCCTATAATAGCTGTTAAAATATTAACTCCATTTTCGCCTGCCCATGAGAAAAAAGCAACAGAAAATGGTTTTATAATTTGATTAATGAGGTTAGCCCCGCCAACATGGGCAAAAATGTAAATAAAAAGTGGGTTCATCCCCACAACTGCAAAAAAGTAGACTCCTTTCCTGAAATTCCGGATATCGATTAACCAATATGAAACAGCCAGTGCAAGCAAAGCCCACCCGCCACTGGCAAAAACAAACGATGATGTCGCAATCCTTTTAATAATTGGAGTTACGGGATTAAGTGAATAACCAATAATCAATCCTATTAATCCGGCAACTGCCAGAATAATCACTTTATCTTTCCCTTTCCTTGAACTCATAAGAAGTTTTCCGGCCAGAACTCCCCAGATTGTATGCGCTGTAGTTGGAATAGCATTAAAGGATACCCAGTGCCCGCCGGATAATTCTCCGGCAATTAACATATCGAACCATGCCCCAAAATTATGGTCAGGAGTAAAAGCTTGATTAAACCCATCTACCCAGAATAGCCGGTAAATTAACTCGGTAATCCCCAGTAAAACAAGAGATACAACTATTTGGACAGCGAAAGGTTTTCGCATAATCAGGAATGCAATAAATATAGTTATCGATAATTGTGCAAGTACATTTTGCATATGGAAAACAATTTTTCCTGAGTCGATGCAATAAAGCCACCACCCAAGCAGTAAAAGCAAAATCGAACGAAATATTATATGTTTAAAAATTATTTTATGCGAATCTCCCCTATTAATTCTCTTAGCGTAAGAAAATGGCATAGCTACACCAACGATAAACATAAAAAAAGGTTGAATCAGGTCCCAGAATCTTAATCCGTTCCATGGGTGGTGATGGAATTGGGTTCCAATACTGTTTATAAATGTTCCTGCAAATTCAGGCTCAACAAAATTTTCAAATAAATGGGTAAATTCAGCGATCAGCAAAAACATTGTTAATCCACGGAAAAAGTCAAGAGACAAAAGACGGGATTGTGTTACTATCGGTTCTTTCATTATTCGAAATGATTTATCAGGTTTAAAAAAATTGATTGTCAATTTACAAAAATCTGTATCAATAATTGAATAATCTATCATAAAGTATTTTTCTGAGTTAATTTCCTTTTCGCTGTAATTTAATTCGTTATTTTTATAACGAAAATATTATGTTATGCTAAAAATAAAATTACATTGGCAGATATTAATTGCACTTGCTCTTGCTGTACTTTTCGGGTATTTTATTCCATCGGGTGTTAAATATGTTTCCTGGATGGGGGTCCTTTTCCTCCGCGCTTTAAAGATGGTGATTGTTCCACTTATTTTAAGCTCTATTATTTCAGGTGTTACGAGTATGGGTGGTGGGAAAAATCTTGGAAGGCTGGGATTAAAAACTATGACCTATTATATTTCAACAAGTACCCTGGCAATTCTTACCGGCCTATTACTTGTTAATATTATCAGGCCTGGCGTGGGAGTTGAGTTAGGTTTTACAGAAACAGTGGAAGGTTTAAGTGAAAAATCAGCTTCGCTATACGATGTTGTAATGAGGATTATTCCTGAAAACATTTTTGAATCGATGGTAAATGCTGATATCCTGCCGATCATATTTTTTGCAATTTTATTTGGGGCATTTATATCTCAGGTCGATAATAAATATTCAACCTTCCTTACTGATTTTTTTAATGCCGTATTTGAAGTGATGATGAAAGTTACCATGTTCATCATTAAATTCACCCCTTTGGGAATTTTTGGTATTGTTGCACGTGAGGTTGCAAGAAATGCAGAGCAGCTTGCCAACCTTGCCGGAAGTCTGGCAATATATATGATAACCGTTTTTCTGGCCCTTGGAATTCACGCATTTATTAATTTACCCATACTGCTTAAATTTGTTGGAAAAGTAAACCCCGTAAAACACATGAAAAACATGGCCACACCTTTACTTACTGCTTTTTCTACGGCATCGTCGAGCGCTACCCTGCCTCTTACAATGGAAGCAGTTGAGCATAAAAGTGGTGTATCAAATAAAATAACCAGTTTTACACTTCCGCTGGGGGCTACTGTAAACATGGATGGAACTGCCCTTTATGAATGTGTTGCGGCTATGTTTATTGCGCAAGTCTATGGAATTGAATTGACAATCTTACAACAACTTATAATTGTAGTTACAGCGCTGCTTGCATCTATAGGGGCAGCAGGGATTCCTATGGCCGGGTTGGTAATGCTGACTGTAATTCTGACAGCGGCAAACCTCCCTCTTGAAGGTATTGGTTTGATCCTGGCTGTTGACCTTATATTAGATATGTCCAGAACAACACTTAACGTGTGGAGCGATAGTTGCGGTGCTGTAATTATAGCAAAATCGGAAGGTGAGGAATTAAATGTTTAAAACCTTTTGTGCTCATGGCCTGCAAAACTATTGATTTACACTACAAAAGCAGGTTAATATCCTTCAACAGGTAAATGGGCGAAAAAAAACATTATTTTGCAGAAAGGCTGTTGATAATTGTCAGAAAACCATTACAATTGTAGTCGAAATGCATTTCTGATTTATATGAAGATATTTAAGTACCGGCTGCTTAACCACATTCTATTTTGGATATCAATTTATTCATTTTATTCTCTTCCTGCAATTATTTCATCAGGAAGTTTTGCTAACGCAAAAATCAACCTGACCTTATTACCATTTGATTTAATTACAGTTTATATTATAATCGGATTTTTAATTCCCAGATTCCTTTTCCAGAAAAAATTTCTTCTATTAATATTTGGTTCAGCCCTGGCAATTGCCTTTAACATTATTGTAACCCAATACTTTAAATACAATATACATCCAAGGATGGGATACTGGATTATGCCCAGGCCATTATCGGTTGATATTTTTTATGCATTGCTGACAAATTTTATGATCGTTGGAATGGCTACTGCAATGAAACTACTAAGCCACTCTTTTAAAATGCAATTAACCCAATCGGAATTTGAACGACGCAGTGTCCAGTCTGAACTTGGTGTTTTACGTTCACAGGTAAATCCACACTTCCTGTTTAATGTTTTAAACAATATTGACTCACTGATTTTTGAAAATAAAGAAAAAGCTTCAAATGCTATTTTCCTGTTGTCGAAAATAATGAGGTTTATGTTACAGGAGTCATCGGAAGAAAAAGTAATGCTTGATAAAGAATTAACTTACATAAACGATTACCTTGAATTGGCAAAACTTAGTTTTGAGGATAAAAATTATGTAAATTTTAAAATTACCGGTGAGGTGGGTGGAAAAATGGTTCCACCGCTTTTGTTTATTCCTGTCATTGAAAATGCTGTTAAACATTGCAACAAACAATCGCCATCGCCAGGGATTTCAATACATTTTACCATCGGAAGTAATTATATAATTCTTGAAACCTCAAACTTCACGAAAAGTACATCTGTAAAACTTCCGGATAACAGTTCAGGTACCGGATTAAAAAATGTCAAAAAAAGGCTTGCTATATTGTATAAGGAAAATTTTACCCTAAAAATTGAAAAAACCGATAATAAATTTAATGTTTACCTAAAAACTCCGTTGTCATGAAAATGAACTGCATAGCTGTTGATGACGAGATACTAGCCCTTAAAAAAATTAAAAGGTATGCTGAGAAAGTTGATTACCTGAACCTGATCGGGACTTTCGACAGTGCACTTTCCACCCTGACTTTCCTTAGGGAAAATAAAGTTGACCTTATTTTTCTTGATATCCAGATGGATGAATTTACAGGAATCCAGCTACTGGAGACCATGAAAGATCCTCCATATATTATCCTTACTACTGCCTTTGACCAATATGCACTAAAAGCATATGAACTTGATGTTATTGATTACCTTTTAAAACCAATACCTTTCGACAGGTTTGTAAAATCGGTAGAAAAAGTATATGCCAGGTATTTAAAGGATATCGCTGATAAAACACATGCAAAAAATTCAGAACAGGTAATTTCAAAACGACAGCCTGAATTTACATTTATTAAATCAGGAAATAAAACAGTAAAGGTTTATTTTGACAAAATCCTTTATATCGAAGGTATGCGTGATTACCTGCTGATCAGGACAACTGAAAATAAAATTATGACTTTACAGAATTTTAAAAACATTCAGGATATCCTGGATCCTTCAAAATTTGTCAGGGTACATAAATCATATATTATTGCTTTGGATAAAATTGATTATATCGAAAACAATGCCCTGAAAATCAAAGATAAATTTATACCGATAAGTAATACTTACAAGGTTGCATTTTTTAACCTTTTAAACCAAAAGAATTTTTTATAGAAAACTAACTTACTACATTAACTGGGTTCCCGTTTAAAAAGGAACGAACATTCCCGACTGCTATCTCCATCAGCCTGATCCTTGCTTCCCTTGTAGCCCATGCCATATGAGGCGTAATAAAGCAGTTTTTAGCTGTTAACAGAGGATTATCAGGCAAAGGTGGCTCAGTTGATAAAACATCAGCCCCCAATCCGGCAATTTTCCCAGCATTTAAAGCTTCAGCGACATCAGTTTCATTTAATAAAGGCCCCCTGCCCGTATTTACAATAAAAACTGATTGTTTTGCCAAATTTAATAAGCTATTATTAACAAATCCTGCATTTTCATCAGTGAGGGGGCAATTAATACTGATAAAATCGCCTGATTTAAAAATTTCTTCCAGTTCTACTTGTTTCTTACCACCTGATAATCTGTGTTTTTTACTTCTGTTATTAAATATTATATCCATATCAAAAGCTTCGCCAATACGGGCAACAGCAGAACCAATTTTACCAAAACCAATTATACCCAATACTTTTCCGCTTAATTCCGTTTGCGGCGTTAAACTGTACATAAAGTCTTTGCTGTTTACCCAATCGCCGCTTTTTACCGAATCGGAATGTAATCCGACCCGCTGTGTGAAATTTAGAATGTGTGCAAAAACCATTTGTGCAACCGATTCTGTACTGTATGCAGGTATATTTGTAACAATAACACCCAAATCATTGGCAGCCACCGTATCTACAACATTGTAACCAGTTGCCAGCACACCAATGTATTTCAGGTTCGTTAGTTCCGACATTAACTTCCTGTCAATAATAACTTTATTGGTAATTACTATATGTGCATCTTTTACCCTTTCAAAAGTCTGATCCTGATTTGTCCTTTCGTAAACAACAGTATCACCCAGTTTTCCAAGTTCATCCCAGCACAAATCTCCCGGATTTAATGTATACCCGTCGAGAACAACTATTTTTTTTCTACTCATAATAATTTTCATTTCTACTACAAAATAATATAAAATTATTTCATAACTGAATAATCAGTTTCACGCTAAAAGATAAATTAATTTAATATAATATTTGCCCCTCATGTTTAAATATTTGCAACTTATTATTATAATTTTTATTGTCCGTTTTCTGAAAAAATGTTTTTTAAAACATATTCACATTTTAAAAAGCTCTGTATTTCAATGCTTTGAAAATCCGATTAAATAAACATTTAATAAATTTTAAGAAAAGTTTAAATTTCGTAACAAGCGAAACCATATTTGTATTATATTAGCATTGCTTTAATAATAAGGATTTAATGACAGGAAACATATTAAATTACCTTTTCTCTTAGACCAATATCGTTTTCTGATCTAACTAAACTAAACTATGAACAATCGGGTTATCAAAGAAGATAACCCGTTTTTTATTTCATTTCGGAAACAAGTTTTTTAAACCTTAAAAAAAACATTATTCCGGCTGCCGCAAGCCCGACAAGAAAACCCAACCAAATACCCTTTGGCCCTGTATTAAAAACAAATGTAAGCGTATAACTAACCGGAATTCCAATTACTATATATGCAAAAAAAGATAAAACCATAGGTTTTTTAACATCAGCCAATCCACGCAAAGCTCCAAGCATTACGACCTGTAAACCATCAAATATCTGGAAAAATGCTGCTACTACAATTAAACCAGATGCAATCAGGATTACTTCAGGATCGGTGGTAAAAAGTAAGGGCAAAAATTTATTAAACAGGATAAAAATAATTGCCATTAAAAACATAAAAAACAGCACTAAATGTGTTGATGCATATGTTGCCCTTTTAAGTGCCTGAAAGTCGCCTTTACCCAATTGATGGCTAACTCTTATAGTTGTAGCAGAGGCAACCCCAAGGGAAATCATGTATGTAAAATAAGCCAGCCCGATTGCTACCTGATGTGATGCCAACGGAACTTCACCCAGCCAACCCATCATAATTGCACCAAGGCTAAATGCCAATAATTCAATCACTAACTGGAACCCAACAGGAATACCAACTTTTAGAACTCTTCTAATTTTTTCCTTATTCAGTTTACAGGTTGAAGCAATTTTAAAAATATTGAAAAAACGGGGAGTTTTGTAAATTACAAGTGCAAATATGACTGGCATTACAAATCTGGCAGTAAAAGTCCCTATCCCGGCGCCGTTAAGTCCCATCTGAGGTAAGCCATATTTCCCGAAAATCAGCACATAATTGACTATAACATTTATAACATTTGCAGTTAGTGTTATAAACATGGCAATCTTTGTATTTCCGATTCCTTCAAAAAATTGTTTAAATGAATAGAAAAACAGGAACGGGATAAATGATGCACACAGCCAAAAATAATATGGCCTTGCCAGTTTCAGGACATTTTCAGTTTGCCCGAAAAAAGGAAGGAAAAAATAAAGGCTGATCAAAAATGCCAGTATTATTATACCTACCAGTGAATGAGAAAAAAAGCCATTTTTAAGCCATTCTGAAGTTTTTACATGGTTGTTGATTGTTTGCCCGACAAGTGGTGTTAGTCCATAAGTAATACCCATTCCAAAATATAGGCCTATTGTAAATACATTGTTTGCGAAAGCAGCAGCAGCAAGTTCATTTGTCCCCACATGCCCAACCATCATATTATCGGCAATTGCAACAGTTACCTGCCCGATTTGCGAAATTATAACCGGGAATGCCAGCGTCAGGTTCCTTTTATAATAAGGTAAAAACTGAGAAATATTCATACGCGGATAAAGGTAAAAATATACCCTTTATAACGAAAACCAATAGCTTAGTTTTATCATAAAAGCATTTTGAGGTTTTACATCAAAAATACCGTTAAATGAATCTATTATAGAATTATTGTAAACATTATCTTCCTGGCTGCGGCTGTGAGTCCACACAAAATACAAGGTTGATCCGGGCCTGAACTCCCACCTTGCAACAAAATTTGACCGAAGTTCACGAAAATTAAAATCAGGCTTCGAAATGGTATAAACACTTCTTGATTTTTGATTTGAAAGCGAAACCTGTTCAACTCCCTCTGCTGTTTTTGAAAGCATGGTATATTTTTCATTCAGATTTGCCGATTGTGCATTAGCTACTTCTTTATAATCCAAATATTTACCTGTTGAAGTATAAGGACTTCCATAAAATTGCAGCGATAATTCAGGAGTAATAAAATATTCCATCCTTAAAGTAGTATAAAGTGTTTTCCGGTCTATTTTCCCTACTAAATATTTGTAATCATTTTCGACTTTCTGTTTTGTAATAAACTGGTTATTGTCGATTGTTTTTTCAAATACAGTATTTGAGGTTATTGTGAAATTATCGCCAATCTGGAAGCAGGCATAAAAGGTATAATCATTGGAGCTTGAAATTTTTTGATCGTACCAGTCCATATTTGAGCCAAAACCCAGGAAGATATCTTTAGCACTGTTTGTCTGTACAAAGAACTCAAAACTCGACATATCATCAATCCTTAATGCCGGTCCACCGCGCAATTGCCTGGTATCCAGAAAATGGAAATAACGGTCAAAATCGAGATGAAGGCTCCAAAGGTTTTTGAACTTGATAAAAGCATGATTATCGAATTTATTGTAAATATTTTCTCCTCCCCAGCTCCAATCATGAATATATGCCGATGTTACATAATAATTCCTTAATATCCCCTTTGGTTCATTGACCTGGTAACGAAGCATGAAAGCATTCCTTATATAATCAGCCTGCCTAAGGTATCCAAGGTCATTAAAATCGACACCCGGCGACCTCCAGCTAAGTACATCTGAAATCCTGAACTTCCCGCTTTGTTTTCCACCTGAAAGCTGTCCACCCCATCCTTCCAGCACCGTTTTATCCGGATCATAATTTAAATAATCTGCATCAACCCTTTGAAACAAATGCCTTGAGTTTAACTGCAGGCTGCTTATTGCAGTTTCGCTGCCACGTATATTTGAATAAAATGTTTTCAGGTCGATAAAATATTTTCTGTTTGCCCAGTTATGTTGAAAGTTAATTCCTCCAACAGTAGATTTTTCCGGTAAAAATTCTAATTGTTCATCTTTTATTGAACGCAAGGTAGATGTAAACATTCCCCCAATTACCGTATTCCCGTTATTATAATCCTGTTTAATCCTGCTAATAAAGTAATTTGTAAATGGTTCAGCTGCATATTTTGTATCTATTCCATCTTCAGTAACAGTAGCAAACTCTTTCGAAGTCATACTGTTAATAATACCGACAGATAAACCCTTATGACTTTTTCCGGTCAATTTAATGGCATTTAAAATAGATGTATTATCTGGAATCGATAATTTCTGATCCTCGGAAACATTGGGTGAATAACTGGGGGCATGACCAATCCTTCTTGAATAAAATAACAGGTCGTCATCCATGTCGTATTCAAGAATACTGTTACCCTCCAGGAAAAAAGGCCTTTTTTCATCGTAAAATACTTCATATGACGTTAGATTCAATTCCGAAGGGTCAGCTTCTACCTGTCCAAAATCAGGATTAACAGTATAGTCAAGCGTAAAATCTGAAGTGACACCAATTTTGCCATCCAATCCAAATCCAAACCTTTCATTATTATTTGCATCAGTAATATATTTGGCCTTAGCATAGGGTAATACTTCAAAATTCCTTTTATTCTGAATCCCTTCTATACCTCTTAATTCACCAAAAATATAAACCATTGCAGGAGCATCAATAGGAATGAGTTTCCACTGGTCCTCTTCATCCAAACGGTCAATCCAGCGCCAGATATGCATTCCCCAAATATGTTCATCTTTTTTAGCAAACCTAACCTGGCTGAATGGCACCCTCATTTCAACAAACCAGGCAGAATCACCTACCGAAGCTTTTCCATCCCATACTGCATCCCAGTTTGTATCCCACTGGTAGGCACCAAGATGCATCAGGTCAATTTTCTGGCCGGCTGCCGAAACATTAAATTCAAATGCTGTACGTTTGTCAAAATAGGTATCGAGTGCAACACCGGCAACATCTCCTGACGTAAAATCATCCCTCCTGCCCAGTATAGGCCTGATTTTTTCCGGTTCATTATCATGACAAAGCATAGCAATGTACAGATTCTGATTATCATACAGGATTTTTATCTCTGTCTCCTGTGATGGTGGTTGTGCCTGAGCCGGCTGTTGCTGCCTGAATCCTGCCGACCATTCTCCCTGTAGCCAGCACTCATCATCCAACTTTCCGTCAATTTTGGGCTTTAATTCAGTTCGGGTAGCATAATATACTCTTTTTTGGCTGGCATAAAAATTAACCAGCGAATCATTTGATAAAGTATAGTTATAGTCTTCCTGAGCAGACAACTTTAACGTAAACAGTATCAACAATATAAGTAATCCGGGGTTAAATTTTATTTTCATAATTTCAGTTTAGCTCCGCAAATTTAATTTCTTTTTAAAAATTTCAAAACATTAAAATATGTTAATTCAAAAAACTTTTCTCTAAACATTTTTTTAACTTTCGAGTTATTAGTTTTTAATTTGCCGGAGTAGATATAAATTAAAAAACCAATAAACAGAATGGATCGGATTAGAAAAATTCTTATTGCCAACCGGGGGGAGATTGCCATCAGGATAATGCGTACATGCAGGGAAATGGGTATTGAGACAGTTGCTGTTTATTCAGAAGCCGACAGGACATCGATGCATGTAAGGTATGCACACGAAGCATATTACATCGGGAAAGCCCCTTCTTCAGAAAGTTATTTAAATATTGAGAAAATAATTGAAGTTGCAAAAGGATGTAAAGCCGATGCCGTGCATCCCGGATATGGATTTTTGTCGGAAAATGCATTATTCTCAAGGAGGTGTATGGAAGAAGGGATCAAATTTATCGGCCCTTCACCTGAAGTAATCGAATCGATGGGTGATAAAATCACAGCCCGTGAAACAATGAAAAAAGCAGGGATTCCTGTTGTTCCCGGAACCGAAGGCTGCATTAACAGCGAAGAAGAAGCTTTAAAAGTGATCGATGATATTGGCCTGCCGATAATGATAAAAGCCTCGGCAGGTGGTGGTGGTAAAGGAATGAGGCTGGTTTCTGATAAAAAGGAAATTCTTACCGGGTTAAGAGCTGCCAGGTCGGAAGCCAAAGCAGCTTTTGGCAATGATGCGGTTTATATTGAAAAGTATATCACATCTCCACACCATATTGAATTCCAGGTACTGGCTGATTCATATGGTAATACGATCCATTTGTTTGAGCGGGAATGCTCAATTCAGCGCCGCCATCAGAAAATGGTAGAAGAAACTCCATCACCTCTTATGACACAGGAGTTAAGGGAAAAGATGGGGAATTTCGCAGTGGAAGCAGCAAAGGCTGTAAATTACGAAGGAGCCGGGACAATTGAATTCCTGGTAGATGAAAACCTGAATTTTTATTTCCTGGAAATGAACACAAGGCTTCAGGTCGAACATCCAATAACTGAAAGGGTAACCGGAATTGACCTTGTAAAACAGCAGATTTTAGTAGCACAGGGGGAAAAGCTTGGACTGCAACAAGAAGAACTAACACAAAAAGGGTATGCGATTGAATGCCGGATCTATGCAGAAGATTCAGTTAGTAATTTTATGCCCAGTGCGGGGAAGATCCATAAAATTACACAACCAATGGGCCTTGGGGTAAGAACCGACGGATATGTTTATGAAGGTTACGAAATACCAATATATTACGACCCCATGATTTCAAAACTGATCGTTTGGGGAAAAACCCGGAAAGAAGCAATTTTAAGAATGCAGCGGGCATTATATGAATATAAAATTATTGGTGTTAAAACATCCATAAAATTTTTGGAAAGGATAATGAGGTGCGACGATTTTATAAATGGAAATTATAATACCCATTTTATTGAAAAACATAAAGAATTGTTGTTGGCTGAAAATTCCGGAAATCCGGACGACGATATTGTTATGAATCCAACTTATGTTGAAAGAATTGAAGATATTGTCCTGATCGCCACTTATGTGGATTATATTAGCAAAATCAGCCACTCTCAAGGATCTAAGGAATTTGCCCCGGCTCAAAGCCGATGGAAAAAAACTAGCTTTATTAACCATTTTTAAATTCAGTTATGTCATTAGATATTAAACTAAATAACCGAACGGCAACTGTTGAAATACTGGGTCAGCAGGGAAATTTGCTTGAAGTCAGAGTTGATAATAAAATTTATAAAATTGATTTGATGCACACAGCCGATGGCACATTTTCAATAATTGAAGATGGACATTCATATGATATTGAACTAATGCCTACCGGCCACCCGAAAAAATACACAGCTCATACACTATATAATATATTCGACCTTGAAATAATCGATGCCGAAACACAATACCTGTTAAACCGGGGAGGTAGTGGAATAGGGAATAGTGATAATACCATTTCATCGCCTATGCCCGGCAAAGTAGTAAAAATACTGGTTTTCGAAGGACAGGAAATAAAAGAAGGTGAAACTGCCATTATTATTTCAGCCATGAAAATGGAAAGTGAATACAAATCACCAAAAACCGGTATAGTAAAAAGAATATTTGTGGAAGAAGGGGCGACAATAGAAGCGAACCAGATACTTATTGAGTTGGAATAAAATTAGATACCATGGATTTGAAACAAAAGTATAACCTGCTTGAAGAACGCAATAAGCTTGCAGAAGAAGGTGGTGGAAATGAACGTATTGACAAGCAGCATTCTGCCGGGAAAAAAACTGCCCGTGAAAGGATACAGCTTTTACTTGACCCGGGGACATTCAACGAAACCGATAAACTTGTTACTCACCGGAACACCGATTTTGGCATGGAAAATAAAAAAATCCTTGGCGACGGTTTGATTGCAGGCTATGGGAAAATAAACGGAAGGCTGGTATATGTTTTTGCACAGGATTTTACAGTTTTTGGTGGCACGCTTAGCCGTGCCAATGCCGATAAAATTGTAAAAATCCAGGAACTTGCATTAAAAATGGGAGCACCGGTTATCGGGCTTAACGACTCAGGAGGAGCCCGTATCCAGGAAGGCGTGGAAAGCCTGGCCGGGTATGCCGATATTTTTTACAACAATGTAATCTCATCGGGTGTAATTCCACAGATTTCTGCTATCCTTGGACCTTGTGCCGGAGGCGCAGTTTACTCCCCTGCCCTGACCGATTTTATTTTTATGGTAAAAGAAACCAGCCACATGTTTGTAACCGGTCCTGAAGTTATTAAAGCCGTTACGCATGAAGATGTTACAAAAGAAGATCTGGGGGGAGCTGTAACTCACAGCACAAAAAGCGGTGTGGCACATTTTACCGGGAAAGACGAAACCCAAACAATTATGATGGTCAGGGAACTGATGAGCTTTTTACCATCGAATAACCTTGAGGATCCGCCGGTTAAAGCTTCTACTGACCCAATTGACAGGATGGAGGAATCATTGCAGGAAATTGTGCCTGCCGATCCAAATAAACCTTATGATATGAAAAATATCATTGAAATAGTTATCGATGATAAACATTTTCTTGAAGTCCAACCGCATTATGCTCAGAATATTATTGTAGGATTTGCACGATTTGCGGGCAAACCTGTTGGTATTGTTGCAAATCAGCCAAACCACCTCGCCGGAGTACTGGATATCAATTCTTCAATAAAAGCTGCCAGGTTTGTTCGCTTCTGTGATGCGTTTAACCTGCCATTGATCACATTTGTCGATGTGCCCGGATTCCTTCCCGGAACAAATCAGGAACTCGGAGGCATTATAAAACATGGCGCAAAATTGCTTTATGCATTTTCAGAAGCAACTGTTTCCAAAATTACCATTATTACAAGGAAAGCCTATGGAGGTGCATACGATGTAATGTCAAGCAAGCACATTGGGGCAGATGTTAACCTTGCATTTCCAACTGCTGAAATTGCGGTTATGGGCCCTGAAGGAGCTGTAAATATTATCCACAGGAATGCCTTAAGCAATGAAGAAAAAACCAGGGCAGTTGAAGAATACAGGGATAAATTTGCCAATCCTTATAAAGCAGCTTCTTTAGGCTACATCGACGAAATTATTAATCCAAAATATACAAGGAAAAAAATCATTGCTGCCCTTGAAATGACCCACAATAAAAGGAAATCAAATCCTCCAAAAAAGCATGGGAATATACCATTATAACAGAATAATTGAGAAAGGAAATATATAAAAACCGTTCATTAAAAGAGAACGGTTTTTTATTTTATTCATTTCAAATATGAGGTTACCAATGTAAAAAAATCATAAACAAAACATTAGAAAACTACATCTAATCATTATCCTATTTTTAACTTTTATGAAAAAAAGCTCCATAATGAACCAGTAATGATATTTTGTTTTATATTTACATACCAAACGGTCGGTTTATGAATGATACAAAACTTGAAATATTAAAAGCAGCTTTTATCCTTTTTCTTCAAAAGAACTTTAAGGAAGTAACTATGAACGACATAGTAGAAAAAACGGGGATGTCGAAAGGTGCTTTTTACCATTATTTTAAAAGTAAAGAGCAATTATATTTTGAAGTAATCAATATGTTTTTTGTAACCCTGCCGTCAATTATACAAAGAGATTATGATGAAAGTTCTTTGTATAATTTTTACCATGATTACCTTACAAAAACATCTCAGGCATTTAAAATTATTGGCGAAAGTTTACAAATAGCCCATGTTGATATTTTCAGTTTCTTTTCATTGAGTATTGATGCGATTAAAAGGTTACCCGACTTTCGTGAAAAATCCAAATTAAACAATTCTGAAAACATTAAACACTGGGAGAGGGTAATTCAGTCGGCCCGTGAAAAAGGTGAAATAGCCACAGGAATGACAAACACACAAATAGCATATTTTTTCAAGTTTACGTTGGAAGGGATGGGGATGTT
>JAFGGF010000375.1 GCA_016930735.1 Prolixibacteraceae bacterium | reverse complement strand
ACTTTTACCGGGAATAAAATACAGGGGAATTTATAATTCCGATTTTATTAAAAGTGGATGGGAATCATTTTTAAGTCAATCCGGAAAGCATACTTACCTGAACCTTTTCTGGAATGCTTTCAGTTTTGAGTTGTGGGCTCAGCTTTTTATCGATAAAAAACTTTCAATTTAACATTAATAATAATTTAATTGAAAGTAACAGTGTTTTATTATTATAAATGTTACAACCACTTTCCGGTTAGCTTAATAAATGTTTGAAAACAAGAACTCTTTAATCAACCCATCTCACTTTTTCATTCATGTCACCCCTGCCAGGCGAAGGATAATCCATATTTGTTTTCCCAATATAGAAAAAACCCAGGCATTTCTGACTTGGTTCAAGTTCCAGGACTTTATCAAGAAGGTTGATAAATTTCGGAGTTGCCCAGAAAGCAGCCAATCCCATGGAAGTTGCCGTCAACCACATGTTCTGGACAGCCATAGAAACCGCTGCAATTTCTTCCCATTCAGGAAGTAATTCATCCTCACTTCGATTAAGAATTATGGCAATCACAGCACCGGTTTTTTGAACATTTTTCCTGAATTTATCAGCTTTACCCGGATCAACTTTATTTCCTTTTTCATATTCAGAAACCACCAGGTTAAATACCATATTCCCTAAATCTTCTTTTGCATCTCCTCTGAAAACAATAAACCTCCAGGGTTCGGTTTGTTTATGGTTGGGAGCCCAGTTTGCATTTTCAAGGATTTGATTCAGCATATCATCGGGAATTTCTTTCCCATTGAAAAACTGGGCCGGTGTTGCCCTTCTGTTTTGAATAATTATATTTAATTCTGATATATTCATAAAATTGATTTTTGATTTAAAACATCCAAAAAAGGATTTTGTTTTAGGTTTATGATCAATGAAAAATTATTAGTTTCCTTCTTCCAAAGGAATGGGCTTTGCGATAAGTAAATGATACAAAGGCTAGCTTTTTAAAGCCAGTTCATAAGCTTCGTCGTAATATTTTCGGAGGTTGCGCCAGCCAAATTGCAAAGATGCTTCTTCTGATTTATACCTGAGGGCAATCCGGTCACGCCTTTCAAGTTTTACAAACTCAAAAAGGATATTTGCCATTTCCTCTGCCGAATCGTGAAAACTCCTGAACCTGCGGTGAGTAATGTACATTCCGGACTCAGCACTGTTCGGAATATTTTTCAGGACATAATCGCCAAATCCGGCCAGGTCGCTTGTAACCGAAGGAATTCCACTGGCAAGGCACTCAAGCGGGGTGTAGCCCCACGGTTCATAGTAACTGGGGAAAATACCCATGTGGCATCCCCTTACAAACTGATTGTAATCCATTTTGAATAAGGGATTAGAAGCAGTTATAAAATCGGGGTGATAAACAACTTTAACTTTATCGTGAGCATTATTAACCAAATTTGCTGTGCGCAGGAAGTTTATAATATCATCTTTTGAATCATCAACCAGATTATGGGTTACAATGGTTGGCAGGTGTTTAGATTTCCATCCCTGGACAATCCTTCGCAATTTTAGCCGGTGATATTCATCAACCAATTCAGTCAGGTCTGGAAATTTGTAAGAGCCATTATTGGAAGTAATATCCCAGTAAAGCCTTTCTCCCAGTTGTTTCTGGATGTCTTCACAAACATTTTTTATTTCTTCCATTTTCGCCCTTGATTCGAGTACTCCCGGATTAAATGAATGATATGGCTGGCGGGTAACAAAAAAAGTAACAACGGTACGGTCGAGGTTGGCTTCTTTCATTTTCCAGTTGAGGCGGGCCAATGCCTCCAGGGTTAAATCATAACCTTTATTGTGGTATTCATACCTTCCGGAAGTAAAAAAGTAAAGAGTTTTATCCAGGTCAAAAGAATAACTCTGGAAAAAATGGCCACGTACAAATTCATTGATTTTTTCTTTGTAATCAAGGTGCATTGTCTGGACATGATGCAAAGCCTCAAAACGTTTTATATTGATCCCGTTAGGTAAAATAACATTGGGTTCACGTCCCAACAGGTGTTTACATTCCAATGCTGTAACTTCGCTGACCGTTGTAAAAACATGAGCTCCATGGGCAGCAGCCCGTTCAAACATGGCAATAGGAAGCACATTGAATTTTTTGGCTTCTGCTTCCCAATCATAATATGAAAGGTGATCGTAGAATTTTGAATCATTCATGGCCAGGTAGCGGCCCAACAAAGTTGCATGGGTGGTAAAAACAATTTTTACATTCAGGTTTTCGCGCCTTAATTCAGGGATTGCAACTCCGGCCATCCATTCATGGAAATGTGTTACAACATTCGCTTTTATCAGGTTCTCCCTGAAAATCAGTTTAAAGAACTCTTCCACCATAAATCCAAAAGCTGCAATTTCATCAAGCATTTTATCAGATGCAGGCAATGAAATGCCGTGGTGTTC
This sequence comes from Prolixibacteraceae bacterium, assembly GCA_016930735.1. GTDB lineage: Bacteria > Bacteroidota > Bacteroidia > Bacteroidales > Prolixibacteraceae > JABMQB01. Next base: position 4,937 of record JAFGGF010000375.1, on the reverse strand, counting down.
CCAAAGTTCATATTTTATTTTGTCGAGCCGTGGATAAACCGAAAATGGATTAAACAGTAAGGTCCGGGGACGGCCTGAAATAATCCAGTTGCCATAATGAACATCAAAACCATCATTCCTTAATATTTGTACAGCTTTAAAAATCGGATCATCCTCATCGGTAATCGGGTCAAATACGGCTGCCGCCTGATCCTCAAAATAAGGCCCGACCAGGCAATAATTCTCAGATCCCCATTTGTTGATAACTGATAAAACTTTAGAACGGATAACTGTATAAATTCCACCAACCTGGTTACAAACCTCCCATGCACATTCAAACAAAAAATCACTTGCAAAAACCGGTGCTTCTGTAATTTCTTCAGGTTTCATTTCACTCTTCTTTTTCATATCCGGGCTTTTTTATAGGTTAAAACAATTCAAACTTGATTTCCTAAATATAGCCTGAAAGAAAGATTTTACCAATATTTAAAATCTGTTTTAAAAAATGAAATATATTCTAATTGTCCAGATTCCTGTTTTCGAGACGTTCTATCGAATCCACCTCAATACTTATAAAGCCAAATTCATCAACCACTTTACCTCTAATGGTATAACATCCCGGGCCATAAAAAGGGTATTTTTTAAGGGAAGGAGGAAAATGAACCGTATCGATCCATTGCCCTTCCCGGTCGATCCATGTTCCAAAATACATCACCTCGCCTTTATTTGTCCGGGTTGGTTTCCGGTGGATCAGGTAACCAACAATTTCAACGATATTATTAATTTTTTGAGGAAGTTCTCTTGAAGTTGTTCCAGGAAGATTTTCATTTTTTAATATCCTGAAGGGAGAAATCAACGGAAAACCCAATAATTCTATTTCATCGAATGCATCTTCCAGTTCATGCTTCCAGAGTTCAGGTAATTTAAAATCCTTTACTTCAGGATTAAAAAGTGTTGGCTCTGTTTTTGTCTTTTTTGAATGCCCCAATAAATAATGTGCATCCCAAAGCAGTTTCTTTTTATTGATCCCTGTAAACCGGAATGCCCCGATCCTGATCAGAATTATTAATTGTTCAAGTGAAATCTGCACACGGCTTACAAAATCTTTTAAACTCAAAAAATTACCTGCTCTGCTTCTTTCCTGCAGAAGTTTTTCCCCCGTTTCGCTTTCCAGTTGATGTAAAAATCCAATTCCGAGGTAAATAGTCTTTCCTTCAATCCTATTTAACCAATCGCTTTTATTTACACAGGGAGCTTCAATCTGTGCGCCATGCAACCGGGCTTCATGCACATACAGGCTGATCCCGTAAAATCCGCCGCCGTTATTTAAAGTAGCAGTCAGGTATTCCAATGGGTAATATGCTTTCAGGAACAAAGCCTGGAAACTTTCAACAGCATAACTGGCTGAATGCCCTTTGGCAAAGGCATAGTTGGCAAAACTTTCAATCTGTTTCCAGATTTCAGAGATAGTTGAATCTTTGTATCTTTTAGCCCGGCAATTTTCAAAAAACCGTTCTTTTACTTTCCAGAATTCATTCCGTTGCCTGAATTTCCACGACATACCGCGCCGGAGCACATCTGCTTCATCCAAAGTTAAACCGGCAAAATAATGTGCAACCTTGATCACATCTTCCTGGTAAACCATCACACCATAAGTATCTTCCAGAATCTTATAAAGTTCAGGCAAAGCCTGTTTTGCTTTTTCCCTGCGCTCCTGATCCTGAAATCGGAGGATGTATTCCCGCATCATGCCGCTACTTGCCACGCCCGGCCTGATAATAGAACTTGCAGCTACAAGGCTTTTATAATCGCCTGCCCTGAGTTTTGTGAGCAACATCCGCATGGCCGGCGATTCTATATAAAAACAACCGATTGCTTTGCCCTGCCTCAATAAATTTTGTGAAATTGAATCGTTTTTAAACCGTTTAACATCATTGATGTCGATTTCAATTCCTTTGTTTTCTTTAATAATCTCAAGTGAATCCTTAATTTTCCCCAATCCCCGCTGGCTGAGGATATCAAATTTATGCAGCCCTGCATCTTCAGCAATATGCATATCAAATTGTGTTGAAGGAAAACCTTTGGGAAGCAATTCTGTGGCAGTGTAATAACTTACAGGTTTTTCAGTAATTAAAATTCCACTGGCATGAATACTGCAATGGCTGGGAAAACCTGAAATATAACTGCTGTACTGGATTACCCATTTCCCGTATTCATTTGCCTGCCGGGGATCCGGATTTTTCTGAAGTTCAACAATCTCCTCATCAGGCAAACCAAAAACCTTCCCTATTTCCCGAAATGCCGATTTATGGTTATAAGTAATATAGGTTCCCAGGAGGACGGCTTTATCGTATCCGTATTTTTCAAAAATATAACGTGTAACATCATCGCGGTCAACCCATGAAAAATCAATATCAAAATCGGGTGGCGAGGTTCGATAAGGATTGATAAACCGTTCGAAATAAAGGTCAAGTTCAATCGGATCGACATTGGTTATCAACAACAGGTAGGCTACCAGGCTGTTGGCTCCACTCCCCCGCCCCACATAAAAATAATTGTTCATGCGGGCATAATTTACAAGATCCCAGTTGATCAGGAAATAAGAACAGAAATTCAGCTCTTTTATAACTTTCAACTCTTTATCGAGCCGCTCCAATACCTGCTTATCCGGATTTTTATACCTGTATTTCAATCCTTTAAGGCACTCCTTTTTGAGTAACTTAAAATCTTCTTCATCGGAACCGGTATAAAATCGTTTGTTTTTATTTTCTCCAAAGTGGAAGTCTAAACTGCATTTATTTAAAAGTTGCCCGGTATTTTTAATAATCTCAGGAAATTCAGAATAAATAACCAACAACTCAGTTTTTGTCAGGTAAATATCACCCGGTGAAGCCTGTTCCGAATCCGGCAATTTGCTGAGCAAAGTATTATTATCAATTGCCCTTAATAACCGATGTAAATTATAATCCTTTTTATTCCTGAAAGTTGAAGATTGAAGGATTACCAATTTCCCCTGATCGTTTTTCCATTTTGTAAAAGGAAGTTTTTTCAAATCTTCGGGACTGACTCCCAGAAATTCATTTTCTTTTAATTTTTTATCAGAAGAAGAAAAAGGATAGATTACAAATGCATTTTTAAAATTTGGGGCAACCGGATCAAAATCCATTTTTTCATGAAGATGGGATGATAGGAACTCATTCAACTCCCGGAATCCTTCATTATTCCGGGCAATCCCCACAAATTGCTGCTGAACTCCGTTCCTGAAATCAATGCCAATTACCGGATGAATATTAAACTCATCGGCACGCCTGGTAAATTCTATACAGGCTGAAGTATTATTAATATCGGTCAGGGCAACTGTAGAATACCCTCCTGAAGAAACTTCTTTTAAAAATTCTTCAACAGACAGTGCCCCGTACTTAAAACTGTAATATGTATGGCAATTTAGTAGCATTTAGTTTTGAGTAATGAGTAACGAGTAGAAAGTCGTAAGTAAAAAGTCATTAGTTAATAGTCATTAGTTCATTCAATCATTTAGTTAAATCAATCCTTCAATCTTTTCAATCCCCTAAACCCTCCTGTGTGCCGGAATTACTGCAGGTTGCCCGTTAAACGGATTGCTTGAATTACCGATTGCCTTTGACCCCATAGCAATTGCCCTTTTAACTGCATCCTGACCATAGCGATTCCTGACACTGTCCATGGCCTGATAAAGTTTGATTAGTTTCTCCGAATCCTCAAACAGTTTAATTTGATAACTTCCCCCGACCAAATGACTAAAACGGACACCTATCAGGCGCAGGAGCACCCGGCGGTTATAAATTTTGTCGAACAGGTCTATTACGGTTTCAATCAGTGTATGGTCGAGGGAAGTATAGGGAATTCGTTTTTGTATACTATGAGTCTGAAAATCGGAATAACGGATTTTTACGGTTACGCACGATGTGAGTTTATTACCATTTCGAAGCTGGTAAGCCAGATTCTCAGCCATTGCATGTAAAATACTTCGAAGTTTGGTGACATCGGTTGTATCTTTTTCAAAAGTTCGTTCTGTTGAAATCGATTTGCGTTCATGGTATTGTTCAACCGGAGAATTATCAACTCCCTGTGCTTTTTTCCATATGATAATCCCGTTTTTGCCCAAAACACTCTCCATCATCTGAGCAGGCATTTCCTGTATAGTCTTAATTTTTTCAACTCCCATGCTTCGAAGCAACCGATATGTTTGGGCTCCAACCATCGGGATTTTACTTACTGACAAAGGAGCAAGAAACGGTTTTTCTGTACCATCCGGAATCTCAATGCAATTATTGGGTTTGGCTTCACCTGTACCAACTTTTGATACTGTTTTGTTTATTGATAATCCAAAAGAGATCGGAAGATGGGTTTCTTTTATAATTTTTTCGCGTAGTTCTTTGGCCCATTGATAACTTTGGCTAACATACCTGTCCATACCACTCATATCGATATAAAATTCATCGATGGATGATTTTTCAAAAAGCGGTGATCGTTCTTTAATTATCTCAGTTACCTGATCAGAAAATTTACTGTAAATTCCACTATTGCCTCTTATAACAACCGCATGAGGGCAAAGTATCCGGGCCATTCTCATGGGCATGGCTGAATGAATGCCATAAACTCTTGCTTCGTAACTACATGCTGCCACAACTCCACGGTCAGAAACTCCGCCTATCAACACAGGGCGGTTATTCAACCGGCTGTCGAATAACCTTTCACACGACACAAAAAAGGTATCAAGGTCAAGATGCACAATAGTCTTTTTCAAAAACGACAATAATATCGTCATAATTTCGACTATAATCTAAGAATTATTTATTATATTTGGAAAGAGGAAATAAAGATTTATATAAATAATTCTCTTTAACTCTGTGAGAACTTTGCGTTCTCTGTGGTTTCAAATTTTTTTAACCACAAAGCAACCAGAGAAAACGCAGAGT
>JAFGGF010000374.1 GCA_016930735.1 Prolixibacteraceae bacterium | reverse complement strand
AATTTTTTCATAATATCTTATAAATGAGTTATTGTTGAGGTAAAAATATCTCTGACTTACTCTGTTGCCTCAGTGGTTAATTTATTACAGCAGAGATCACCAGGGTTAATCCGGAGAAAGTGAGAATTTTAAATTATTTTGTATCACTTTCCGAGTTCTTTATTCGCCCAGTCAACAAGTGTTTTAATTTCCTCATCAGTCAGTTTTCTATCTGGAAAACGTTCAAGGAATTTTTCCGGCGGCATTTTACCTTCAATTACTTCCTGATGAACATCTTTTGTTTTGCTTAATTTTTGAAGGGCGTTTAAATCATCCCATTTATCAAAACTCAGTTTATCCCTTGCTTCTTCATTTCTTGATTCTGAATTATGGCAACCATAACATTTTTGTTCAATAATTGCTGATACTTCTGCCGGGACACTTTTAATCTTAACTGTTTGCTCCTGTTGATACGATTCTTTTACAGGAGTAAAACTGCTTAAAATAACAAATACCGCAAAAATGCTAATAAAAACAATTGACAATTTTTTCATAATCTTTGAGTTTTAGAATAATATTAATAAATCAATATAACGTTTTATCAGGCAGAAAGTTGACTTTTTGGTTAATAATAATTTGATAATTTTTAAATGCCGGGTTTAGCCACTTAAGTATAAATTTTAACTTTGTTTCAAACTGATGTGATGAGGACAAAATACCTGTTTTTAATTTTTCTGAGTTTTTTAATATCTGTTTCAGGTTATTCCCAGGTTTCCAATGGAGGATCGCCGATTGATGTTTTAAAACTGAAAAAGGCAACTTTACAGGTTTATAAAATGCCGAAACTGGATAACAACCGCCTTTTGGAGTCTTCAATCGAAAGGTATTCCAACGCCGAAATTATTAAACCCTTTCGTTTTGCCCACAGTTTCGAAGTTAATTATACCCCGGAAAACAGCGGTAGTTATTTTGAAAATATAAATGGTTTTAACATCTGGCAGATAAAGATTCAGTCGGAAGGAGCCTATTCAATAAATTTAATATTAGAGCCATTCCGGATTCCGCCGGGCGCCAGATTGTTTGTTTTTAACAGCGATCGTTCCCATATTATCGGTGCATTTACCGAATTTAATAATAAACCATTTAACAGCCTTGCAATTTCACCTGTTTCCGGCGATGAAATTATTCTTCAGTATGAAGAACCTGTAAATCCGGAATTTAAAGGCGAATTGGCTATAAGAAAAGTCAATCACGATTTTGCCGGAATTTTAAGTGATCCTAATGGCCGGAGTCCGCTTGGCCCTTCAGGCGAATGTAATATAGATGTTAATTGCGAATTAGCTAAAGATTGGGACAGCATCAAAAACAGTGTTTGCCGGATAATTGTGGAAGGAATAGAAATTTGTAGTGGTTCGTTGGTAAACAATACAAAAAAGGATAAAACACCCTATGTATTGACTGCCAACCATTGTTTTGCTGATTATGTTAACGGTGAACAGAACACCGTTTTTTTGTTTAATTATGAAAGCCCTTTTTGCGGCGATATAAACGGGGATATTACCAATTCAATTTCAGGAAGTTTGAAAATTGCCGAATCTGATACGCTGGATTTCAGCCTGGTTGAGCTTAGCCTTGTACCGCCACCCGAATACAGGCCTTATTTTGCCGGTTGGAACCGGTCGGGTGACATCCCTGATTCAACTGCTTCAATTCATCATCCACTGGGAGATATTAAAAAAATTGCCATCGATTATGATAGTCCTGTAATTTCTTCATTCGGAACAAACCAATCCTATTTAAATAATGGTTTCTGGAAAGCAAAAAGATGGGATTACGGAACAACGGAAATCGGTTCATCAGGAGGTCCGTTCTTTGACCAGGATCATCGGATTATCGGAACCCTGACCGGTGGAGCAGCAAATTGCAGCAATCCTGTTAACGATTATTTTGAACGTTTTGACAATGCATGGGATCACTACTCTGAACCGGGAAAACAACTTAAAATCTGGCTCGACCCGATAAATTCAGGGGAAGAAAAGCTGGATGGAATGCAGGGATATAAAGATGAGTTGTTTTGCGATGCTTTTACAAACCTTATAGAAACTGATAATCCTGTTTTAACCCAAATGTATGATAATTCCGGAGGATTTGTTAGCTACTGGGGCGGAACCAATTCCAACGGGATCAGCGAATATGTCGAAAAATATTTTATATCCGGAGACGAAATACTTGAAGGAATTTCCCTGGGAGTGGCAAGAATTATAAAAAATTCTTTTGGATCAGGAAGTTATGTTACAGTTAATGTTTACAATGGGAATAAATTTCCTGAAACCCTGATCTATTCCAAAAATGTTTCTGTTGATGATTTTGTACAGTCGGCTATGAATTTTATTGGTTTTGATGAAGTAGTTGAACCGGTTGATACTTTTTTTATCGGATTTGATATCAGCAATATAAACGAAAACATAACTTTTGCTTTGTATTTTGCAGAAAGAAACGAGGGTGGAAATCCTTTGTATTTTAAGCAGAATGGTAACTGGTTCAGTTACCTGGAAGAAACAGGCAGTAAATCGGCAACTCTTGCTTTTGAACTTATTGCCTGTAATGTGGAAAATGACGGCACAGATTCAATCCCTGATAATGAGAAAAGCTTAGTAAAAATATATCCTAATCCGGCAGTTTCAGTTTTGAACCTGGTTTCGAATGTTGAATTTGAAACAGAAAATATTTCAGTTTACGACCTCATCGGAAGGGAGATTTCAGTTAAGGTTGAGCAAACCGGTTCGTTTGAATTTAAAATCAGTTTACCGGAAATACGTGCCGGGGTTTATATTGTGTCAGTAAAAAATGACCGGATCTCTGAATCGCACAAATTCCGATATATCCCGTATTAAAACTATGGCAAGGGTACTTTTTGGATTTTTCATAATTGTTTTTATTGTTTCCTGTTCTTCAGGTCCGGCAAAAAGTATCCGCAAACACAGTTCAACCATATATGCCAAAGGATTTGAAACAGAGGATTTTGATTTATTCAGGAAAGTTACAGTTTACAACCCGTGGGAACAGGCATCCGATATTTCATTCACCTATTACTTATTCCCGAAAGGGGCAGTTGTTCCGGATTCACTAAAAGGTCAAAGAATTATTTTTACACCGGTTGAAAGGGTTATTTGTTTTTCAACTTCTCATATTGCTTTTTTGGATGCGTTGGGTGAAACTTCAAGAATCAAAGGAATTTCGGGAGCCCAATATGTGAATAACCAAAAAGTAAGGGATGAAATTGAATCCGGTGAGGTAGTTGATGTAGGCTACGACAGTGGTCTGAATTATGAAATAATTCTTCAGCAAAAACCTGAATTGATATTGGTTTACGGTATTGGCAGTGAAGTTACAACCTACGCCCGTAAAATGGAAGATTTGGGATTGAATGTATTTTTTGTGGCTGAATACCTTGAAGAATCACCACTTGGGAAAGCTGAGTGGATTAAATGCCTTGCGCCTTTGTTTAATAAGGAGAATCAGGCTGAATTGTTTTTTTCGGAAGTGGAATCAAATTATAAAAAACTTCTGAAAAAAGCTTCTCAGGCCAGTGAAAAACCAAATATTATGGTTGGCTTGCCATACAGGGATTCATGGTGGATACCCGGAGGGAAATCCTATCTTGCCAACCTTATTTCTGATGCGGGAGGGATTTACGTCGGAAGAGAAAATGATTCGCATGAAAGTTTTGTTGTGTCATTTGAAAATGCCCTGATAATGGCAGAGGATATAGATGTCTGGATAAATACAGGTTCTGTTTTTACAAAAAACGAAATCATTGCTGCTGATGAAAGGTTTATAAGCTTTCCGGCTTTTAAAAATGCTCAAATCTATAATAACAACAAATGTTTAAATCCTTCAGGAGGAAACGATTTCTGGGAAAGTGGCACGGTTTACCCCGACCGGATACTTCATGATTTTATTGCCATTTTTCATCCGGGAATTTTAGATGATTCTGACTTATTTTATTACAGGAAGTTGGATTAATCGTTAGAAAATGCCAATAATTTATAATTTTGGTATCTTAAGTTTCGGAAACCGGAAGAATGCAAAATACAGATCATAAAAACCATTCATTTTTTATACTGATACTTTTAGGAATAATTGTAATTGTTTTTTTCATCCTTGATCTGCTTCTTGGGTCAGTTACTATACCGTTTTCAAAAATTTATTCAGCTTTGTTTCATCCGGAAATTTCTGATACGGCGGCAACAATATTAAGGGATTTCAGGTTGCCAAAAGCATTAACTGCAATTGTAACCGGTGCCGCACTTTCGGTAAGTGGATTGCAAATGCAGACTGTTTTCCGGAATCCGCTTGCAGGGCCTTATGTGCTGGGAATCAGTGCCGGGGCAAGTCTGGGGGTGGCTTTATTTGTACTTGGATTTTCATCGGTGTTTATATCCGGGATTTTTTCAGCCACAGGTGCATGGTCGCTGGCTTTAATTGCCTGGTTGGGAGCTTTTGCCGTAATGATGCTTGTACTCTATGTTTCAACGAAGGTAAATGATATTATGACTCTTCTGATCCTGGGAATTCTGTTTACCGCCGCAACAGGAGCAATTGTCAGCATTCTTCAGTATTTCAGTAATGAATCAATGTTAAAGGCTTTTATTATCTGGACAATGGGTAGCCTAGGCAGCGTTACTAAAAGCCAGTTACTTATTCTTCTACCCGCAGTTATCCTCGGAATCTTCCTGGCATTTTTAAAAATGAAGGCTTTAAATGCTTTTCTTCTGGGTGAAAATTATGCACGGTCGCTTGGTGTGAATATAATTGGCAGCAGGTTAATTATTTTTTTAAGCACAAGCTTACTCGCCGGAACCATCACAGCATTTTGCGGACCAATAGGTTTCATTGGGATTGCGGTCCCGCATATTGCAAGAGTATTTTTCCGGACGGCTGATCATATGATCCTGCTTCCTGCTACAATTCTTATCGGTAGTGCTTTAATGCTGTTTAGTGATATTGTTTCACAACTCCCGGGAATGCAAACGACTTTACCTGTAAATTCTGTAACAGCTCTGATCGGCATTCCTGTTATTATCTGGATGATTGTTAAAAATAAAAGGTTTCAATCGGTTTAGATGGGGCAGGGTGAATTCAACATATCAATAAAGGATCTGTCCATTGGGTTCAGGCAGGGTAAAAGTATTTCCATACTTCGGGAGAATATTAATTATTCTGCAATTCATGGCGAAATGGTGGCTCTTATTGGCAGTAACGGAGTGGGTAAAAGTACTTTGCTGCGTTCGCTGGCGGGATTCAATGAATACTTTGAAGGTGATTTTTTTTTAAACGGACAACCATTTAATAATTATTCCAGCCAGGAAAGGGCAAGGCTGATAAGTTTTGTGTCTACCGAAATCGTAAAAGTTGCTAACCTTACTGTTTATGACCTGGTTTCTTACGGACGTTTCCCATATACAAACTGGTTTGGTAAAAATACTGAAAAAGACAGGGAAATAATATTGAGTGCCATTGAAAGTGTTGGAATGAATGGTTTTATTCAAAAGCCCATAAATCAGATCAGCGATGGTGAGAGGCAACGAGCTATGATTGCAAGGGCTTTGGCACAGGATACACCCATAATTTTTCTGGATGAACCTACCGCTTTCCTCGATGTCAGCAACAAATACGAGATATTCCACCTGTTACAGGTTCTGGCAAAAGAAAAAAACAAAACCATTGTGCTTTCAACCCACGACCTGAATATTGCCTTACGTGAGGTTGATAAATTCTGGATACTGCTCGAAAATGAGACCTTTGAAGGATCGCCGGAAGATTCGGTTTTAAACGGGAATTTTGAAAAACTCTTCAGCAATAAACATATTGGATTTGACCATTATGAAGGGGAATATTTTTTCAAAAAGGATTTTCGTGAAAAAGTGAAAATTGTTGGCGAAGGAATACCCCTTAACTGGACCCTGCGGGCTTTTAACCGTTTGGGTTATCAGATTGTTATGGAAACAAAGTCCGATTTTGAAGTAAAAGTTATTCAAAACGAAAAAACAACTATCTGGGAATTAAAATTGCATGATAAGACAATAGTCTTTCAATCGATTTATGATATGTTATTATTCCTGCAGCATAAATAAACAAACTGATTTCAGGAAGATTTCAAACTGTCAAAGAAAGCGAGGATATTTTCAATGGGTGTATCGGGTTGAATGTTGTGAGCAGGTGCAACAATAAAACCACCGTTTTTCCCGAGTATCCGAACAATTCGTTTGATTGCATTTTTAATCTGAACCGGGCTACCGTTTGGCAACAGGTTTTGAACATCAATCCCGCCAAAAAACACCAGCTCTTTTCCAAAGTTTTTTTTCAGATATACCGGATTCATTCCATATGCAAGTGGTTGAATCGGATTTAAAATATCCAGCCCTATTTCAATAAAATCAGGGATAATCGGAATAATAGAGCCACAACTGTGCCAGGCAATTTTTATTTCAGGATTTGTTTTCCTGAATTCTGTAAATATATGTTTAATCCTTGGTTTAAAGATTTT